>NZ_LZKH01000104.1:0-33252 GCF_001672745.1 Mycobacterium sp. E1386 | reverse complement strand
GCTGGTTCCACGGGTGGCGCCGGTCCACCGCGTTGCCCAGGGGATCGGTCTTGACGAACATCTCCTGCTCGGTCCAGTCGTCGTAATACGAACTGCCCAAAAGGATCCGAATGCCGAGGTTGATGTCCACCAGCGAGTGGGTGAGCAGTTTGCCGTCGACCACCACGCCCGGGGTCACGAACATGGCGTTGCCCCAGCGCTCCATGTCCTTGTATGCGAAGTTGCACACCTCGGGATCCTGGAAGGAGCCCCAGCAGCCGAGCAGGGTGCGGCGCAGCCCGACCTTCTCGTAGCCCGGCAGCGCCTCATAGAAGAAGTCGAACAGGTCGTCGTGCATCGGCACGACCTTCTTCATGAACTCCACGTAGCGCATGAGCCGGGTCATGTAGTCGGTCATCAGCTGAATCGTCGCGACGGTGCCGACCCCACCGGGGTACAGCGTGGACGGGTGCACGTGGCGACCCTCCATGAGGCAGAACATCTCTCGCGTCCAGCGGCTGACGGCCAGCGCCTCGCGGTAGAACTCGCCGGTGAACGGGTTGAGCGAGCGCATGATGTCGGCGATGGTCCGGTACCCGTGGGCGTCGGCCTGCGGCGCGGGCGTCTTCTCCGCCAGGGAAAGCACACTCGGATTGGTCTCGGACACCATCTTCTCGCAGAAGTCAACCCCGACCAGGTTCTCCTGAAAGATGTTGTGGTCGAACATGTATTCCGCGGCCTCGCCGAGGTTGACGATCCACTCACCGAGGTGCGGTGGCTTGACGCCGTACGCCATGTTCTGCGCGTAGCACGAGCAGGTGGCGTGGTTGTCGCCGCAGATACCGCAGATGCGGCTGGTGATGAAGTGGGCGTCGCGAGGATCCTTGCCCTTCATGAAGATCGAGTAGCCGCGGAATATCGACGAGGTGCTGTGGCACTCGACGACTTCGCGGTTCTCGAAGTCGATCTTGGTGTAGATGCCCAAGCTGCCCACGATCCTGGTGATGGGGTCCCAGGCCATGTCGACCAGTTGGCCGGGTTCCCGCTTGGCGTGGGTGGGCTCCGGAATGATGGTTGTCATCGCACTTCTTCTTCCCGCTGTGGGCTCTTGAGCTCGAGGGCTCAGATTGGAGAACGAAGCGCAGCGCACCTGGTAGGTGACCTACCAGGTGCGGCGCGCTCCGGTGGTGAGTTGGTTACCGTTGTGACGCCACCGCGGTTCCTTGTCGACGGTGCGCGCCGTGATGCCCCGCAGACTGCGGATCACGGTTCCGTACAGGCCCGACGCGGTCGTGGAGACCTTGCCGCCCGGCGGCTCGTCCATGAAGGGCATGAACTTGTCGGGGAATCCCGGCATCGTGCAGCCGATGCAGATCCCACCCACGTTGGGGCAGCCGCCGACACCGTTGATCCATCCCCGCTTGGGCACGTTGCACTTGACGACGGGACCCCAACAGCCAAGCTTGACAATGCATTTCGGCGAGCCGTATTCGGTGGCGAAGTCGCCCTGCTCGTAGTATCCGGCCCGGTCGCAACCCTCGTGGACGGTGTTGCCGAACAACCACGCAGGACGCAGCGCGTCGTCGAGCGGAATCATCGGCGCCTGGCCCGTCGCCATGTAGAGCAGGTAGGTCAGCGTCTCCGACAGGTTGTCTGGATGGATGGGGCAACCGGGCACGCACACGATGGGAATGCCGGCCTTGCTCTTCCAGTCCCACCCCAGGTAGTCGGGCACCCCCATCGCGCCCGTCGGGTTACCGGCCATGGCGTGGATGCCGCCGTAGGTGGCGCAGGTCCCGACCGCCACGATCGCGGTGGCCTTGGGCGCCAGCCGGTCGAGCCACTCGCTGGTGGTCATCGGCTGGCCGGTGGCCGGGTCGTTGCCGAACCCGCACCAGTAGCCCTCTTCCTTGATCTTCTCGTTGGGGATCGAGCCCTCGACGACGAGGACGAAGGGTTCGAGCTCACCGCGGTCGGCTTTGAAGAACCATGAGAGGAAGTCGTCCGCGCCTCCGCTGGGTCCGCACTCGAAATCGATGAGCGGCCAGTGCACGGCGACCTTCGGAAGCCCCGGTAACGCCCCCAGGGCAATCTCCTCAACAGTGGGTTGGGTGGCGGCAGTCAACGCCACCGAATCGCCATCACAACTGAGCCCCGCATTAATCCATAGGACATGGATCAATGTTTCTTCCGCTTTGACTGCTGCTTCTGTTGGCATGCTGCAGCTTTCCGGGGCCGGGCTGGGGCCCCTGCGCTACCGGAGTCGACCGTCGGCCCACTTGCGCAGCGCTAATTTCTGGGTCTACTCTTCACCGCCCAGCGTGTCAACGCCTCTGCGGCACCAAGTAGTTAGACAACCGTTGCATACCCTTTCGCGCCGCTCGGGGCGGCAATCGTCGGCCGCGCCGATGCCGCGACATATGCAAAAGCCTTGCAAGTGCGGACCCGTCAGGCCGGCGCGTTCGCGGCGAATCGTCGCAGCCAGCCGAACCAGGCGCCCATCCCCGCCCCCGTCCGCGCACTGAGCGGCAGGATCGTCGCCGTCGCATTGACCTTGCGCACGTGGGCGATGTACTCGTCGACATCGACGTCGAGGTACGGAACCAAGTCAATCTTGTTGAGTAACACCACATCCACCGAGCGGAACATCACCGGGTACTTCAGCGGCTTGTCCTCGCCCTCGGTCACGGAGTAGACCATGGCCTTGGCGTGCTCGCCCACGTCGAACTCGGCCGGGCAGACCAGATTGCCCACGTTCTCGATGATCACCAGGTCCAGCGCGGGCAGGTCGAGACCCGGCAGTGCGCGGTTCACCATCGGCGCGTCGAGATGGCACTCGCCACCAAAACCATTGCTGGTGTTGAGCAGTGACACCTGGGCGCCTCGACCGCTGAGCTTGGCCGCGTCCAGGTCGGTGGCGATATCGCCCTCGATCACCCCGATGGCAAGCTCACCGGCGAGCTCGTCGAGCGTGGCCTGCAGAACGGTCGTCTTGCCCGATCCCGGCGAGCTCATCAGGTTGAGGGTGCGCACCCCGCTGCTCTCGAACGCCGCGCGGTTGGCATCGGCGAGCAAGTCGTTCTCCGCGAAGATCGCCTCCAGCACGTCGACCCGCTGCTTGCCGGTCTGGTATTGGCCATGATCGCCGTGGCGGTGATCCGGGTCGTCGTGCTCGTGGGTGTGCACGGTCCCGTCGTCATGCCGATGGAATCTACCCATGTCAAATCCGTTCGGGGCGAGTCGGTTTCACGAGACGTCCAACGACGTCACCAAGAATTCGTTGCCGCGCAACACCTCGACGTCGGAGCTATCGCACTCGGGGCACCAGATCGACCAGGCCGACGAGATCTCCGATTGCCGGCCGCACGCTCGGCAGCGCACCTCGGCGCCGACGCACTCGAGTTCCAGCTCGGCGCCGGGCATGTCCTCGGCGTCGCGCACGAGTGTCCAGCAGAACGACAGCGACTCGGGCACCACCTGGCGCAGCGCCCCGATCCGCACGCGCACCACGTCGACGTGCCGACCGTCGGCATGCGTCTTGACCACACCGGCGATCGCTTCGCACAGCGACAGCTCGTGCACAGCCGATCACCCGCATCCGCGCGCAGCGAGGCTCATGAGCACTGTTCTACACCGAAGGCCCAGGATGCGCAGCCGCTCTCAGGGCTCGCTGTTCAGGACGTCCACTTCTGTTCGAGGCGCCCGTAGCGCCAGACGAGCAGCGCCACCGCCCAGGTGACGACGAACGCGCCGACGATGAAATAGCCGACGGCACCCAGGTCCAGCCGACCGATCCAGCTCCAGAACGCGCCCCGCCAGCCGAACTGCTCGGCGAACAGGGTGAGCAGTTCGACGCTGCCGATCAGCAGCGCGACGATCACCGACAGCGCGGTGATGGTGATGTTGTAGTAGATCTTGCGCACCGGATTCGAAAACGCCCAGCCGTAGGCGAAGTTCATGAACGAGCCGTCGATGGTGTCCAGGAGGCACATGCCCGCGGTGAACAGCACGGGCAGACACACGATGGCGTACCACGGCAACCCGGCGGCCGCGCTGGTGCCCGCCAGTACCAGCAGCGCGATCTCGGTGGCGGTATCGAAGCCGAGCCCGAACAGCAGCCCGACCGGGTAGGAGTGCCACGACTTGGTGACCGATTTGGTGAAGCGGCGCAGGAATCGGTTCATCAGGCCCCGGTTGTCCAGGTGCCGTTCCAGCTCTGCCCCGTCGGTGTCGGGGTCGTAGCCACCGCGGCGCACCCGGGCGAACACCCGCAGGATGCCCACCAGCACCACGACGTTGAGGAGGGCGATCGCGTAGAGGAACACACCGGAGACGCCCGTGCCGATCAGTCCCGTGTAGTGATGCAGCTTCGAGGAGTCATCACGGACCGGCCCCACGATCGTCTTGACGCCGGACGCCAGCAGGAGCGCCAGCACGAAGACCACCGTGGAATGGCCCAGCGAGAAGAAGAATCCGACCGCAAGCGGCCGCTGCCCGTCGTTCATCAGCTTGCGGGTGGTGTTGTCGATGGCGGCGATGTGGTCCGCGTCGAACGCGTGCCGCATTCCCAGGGTGTAGGCCGTCAGCCCGACACCGACCCCGAATGCCTTGCCGCCCAGGCTGAATTGCGCCGGGGCCACGAAGGTCACCAAGGTGAACCAGCCGACCACGTGGAGCGCGACGATGACCGCCGACATCGACGCGAGCCGCCCCCACTCCGCCGGCGTCAGGGCGCTGCGCAGCCTGGTCGTCCACGACGGGCGCCGGCCGAGCTCAGTACTGGCCACTGGCACGACTGTAGGTGCCGCCGTCGACCAGATGCAAGTGGCTCGCAGGAACGCCGGGCCGATGCGGGCACCGAATTCCGTCGAAAAACTGGCGCGCCCACCGCGGCGGCGCGACACTGAACGGGTGACGCCCAAGCCGTCGGCACTGGACCCGTCCGTCACCGCCCGGATCGGCGATCTCCTGCGCGCCCGGGGGCTGCGCCGGATGTCCTCGCGGATCCAGGTGCTGGCGGTGCTCGAGCCGGTCGACGGCCACCTGCCGGTGGCGGAGATCCACAAGCGGGTGCGGGCCTGCCTGCCGCACGGAGCCCACGCACCCGACGTGGCGACCATCTATCGCACGGTGACCACCCTGGTCGGCCAGGGGGTGCTGCATCCGTTGACCCTCGACGGCGGTGTCACCACCTACGGGATGGCCACCGCGCCGCACCACCACGCCGTGTGCACCGAATGCGGCTCGATCATCGAGGTGCCCGCCCGGCAGCTCAGTTCGGCGCTCGAACACGCGATGGCGGGCAGTTCCTTCGCGCTGTCCGAGGCCGCGGGGCTGACGCTGCACGGCCTGTGCCCGCAGTGCCAAAAGCCCTGAGCTCACCGAAGATCGAGTAGCGCGTTCTCGACCACCTCGGGCAGCGCCGGGTGAATCCAGTACTGGCCGCGGGCCATCTCGTGGGCGGTGAGCCCGAAGCTCATCGCCTGGATCAGCGGCTGGATGATCGACGACGCCTGGTGGCCCATGATGTGCGCACCCAGCAGACGGCCGGTGCTGCGCTCGGCGATCAGCTTGACTATCCCGGTCGTGTCCTCCATGGCCCAGCCGTAGGCGACGTCACCGTAGTCGTGGACCGCGACCGAGACGTCGAATCCCCTTGCGATGGCCTGATTTTCGGTCAGACCGACGGATGCCAACTGAGGGTCGGTGAACACCGCCGACGGCACGTGGCGGTGGTTGGTCATCACCATCGACTCGGTGTCGTCCCAGTCGCAGTGCAGGTTGTGCTGTACGACCCGGGCCTCGTGGTTGGCGACGTGCTTGAGCTGGTACGGCGACGAAACGTCGCCGAGGGCGAAAACGCCACGGGCCGAGGTCCGTTGGTATTCGTCGACCACTACCCGGCCGCTCTCGACCTCGACCCCGGCCTGTTCGGCGTCGAGCAGGTCGGCATTGGACACCCGCCCGGTCGCGACCAGCAGCAGGTCGGCGTCAAGCGTCGACCCGTCGTCGAGCCGCAGCGCGACGCTGGAGCCGTTGTTGCTGCCGCCCACGACGTTTCGGTGCGTGCGCAGTTCCCACTTGGCCGCGGCGATGCGGGTGAAGCGTTTACAGATGGTGTCGTCACAGTGCCGCAGCATCGTGCTGCCGCGGATGACCAACGTCACCCGGACGCCGAGGGCGGAGAAGATGTGCGCGAATTCCGCCGCCACGAAGCCACTCCCGATGATCACCAGGTGCTCGGGCAACTCCGGGATGCGCATGATCGTGTCGCTGGTGTGATAGGCCACGCCGCAGTCGAGGATCGCGGGGGGAATGACCGGGCGGGACCCCGCCGCGATCACCACCTGATCCGCGGTGAATTCGTCACCGCCGTCCGTGCGCAACAGGTAGCGTCCGTCGGGCTGAACCGGCCCGAATCGGGTGTGCTGGTCGTACAAGTCGACGCTGGGCGACGCGCGGCGGTAATCTTCGCCGCTCATCGATATCGGGTCGATCCGCCCGAAGATCCGCGAGACGATGTCGTCCCAGCGGATCCGGTCGACGTGCGCGTCGACACCGAAGCGTGCCGCGTCCCGGATCGTCGTGGCGACTTCGGCGGCGTAGACGAACATCTTGGTCGGGATGCACCCGACGTTCAGGCAGGTGCCACCGAACGTGCCGTGCTCGCACAGCGCCGCACGCTTGCCGATGAACCGATCGTCGAGAAGGGTGTTGCCCGAACCGGTTCCGATGATGGCGATGTCATAGGTCTCCAACTCCTCACCCCTTCCTCGAAGAGGGTTCGGTGCGGTCGGTGTGCAGGTAGCGGTCCAGCCAGAGGTCGAGCTGGCGGTAGGCCGCCTGCCGAGGCTGCGGCAGCGAGAGGAAGACGTCGTGTTTGGCGTCGCCGATCGGCACGATGGTGCTGTGATTCCCGATGCAACCGGCCCGCCTGGCGATCTGGGTGACGTCGAGAACCGCGTCGCCGCATTGCATGGACGCCGCGTCGCTGGTTTCCCGCACGGTGTGATCGGAGCGCAGGATGAGGTTCGGCACGCCGACGTCGAGCCCGCGGTGCAGCCGGGCGTGGCCGCGGCGGATGGCGTGCAGCCAGCCGAGCGTGATCGGGAAGCCGCCCACCGGTTTCCACTGCAGGTTGTAGTCGAACTCGCCGTGGTAGTCGCGGTGCAGGGTGGTGCCGTAACCACCCTCGGTGGGCGTCCGGACCACCCCCCTGGACCGCACGCGGGACAGGCCGGCGATCAGCGCCGAGGTCACCGAATGGCGCAACACCGCCGGGCCGTGCAGGTCCAGAAACGGGCTGTTGAGCACCAAACCGCCGATGCCGGCGTGGGCGGCGGCGTCGCGCCGGCGGAGCCGGTCCAGCCATAGCGACACGATGAGCCCACCTGAGGAATGGCCGTAGACCAAAACCTTGGCGGGTCGGTGGTGCTCGTGGATAGCCGCCAGGGCGTGGTCGAGTTCGGCGTCGTAGTCGTCGAGGTTGGTGATGAAGTGCGGTGTCTGGCCGTCGCGGCGCGACCGGCCGCATTTCTGTAGGTCCAGCGCGTAGAAGGCAAAGCCGCGGTCGGCGAAGTGGTCGGCCAGCGCCGTGTTGAAGAAGTAGTCGGTGTAGCCATGCACGGCCAGCACCGCGTGACCCGCGCCGGAGGGTCCGGCGGGCTCACCGCGCCGGATCAGCGTCGCCACGATCTCGCCCTCGCCGACCGGGTCGGGCCCAAGGGGGATGGTGCGCTGCCAATAACCGGGCAGGACATCGGGCACCCAGCCAGTCACGAGGCCAGCTTAGAGGTTTTGCTGGCCATGGGGAGGCGCACGCCGTCCATGCCGGGTTCGCCTCGGGATAGCCTGGGAACCTGCAGAGTCGACGGAAGGACCAGGAGCAGGTGTCATCGCTAGCCCGAACCGCACGGACGGACGTCGTGCTGGTGGGCGCGGGCATCATGAGCGCGACCCTGGGTGCGTTGCTGCGGCGGCTGCAGCCCGACTGGTCCATGACCATCGTCGAACGCCTGGACGCCGTCGCCGCCGAGAGCAGCAGCCCGTGGAACAACGCCGGCACCGGGCACTCCGCGCTGTGCGAGCTCAACTACACCCCGCAGAACCGGGACGGCTCGATCGACATCACCAAAGCGGTGCGCATCAACGAGCAGTTCCAGGTGAGCCGTCAATTCTGGGCCTACGCCGCCGAGAACGGGATCCTGACCGACACCGGCTTCCTCAACCCGCTCCCACACGTGAGCTTCGTGTGCGGGGCGCAGCGCGTCGAGTTCTTGCGCCGGCGGCAGCGGGCCCTGGCCACCAACCCGCTGTTCGCCGGCACCGAATTCATCGACGACCCGCACGAGTTCGCCCGCCGGCTGCCGTTCATGGCCGCCAGGCGCGACTTCTCCGAACCGACCGCGCTCAACTGGGCCCCCCATGGCACCGACGTCGACTTCGGTGCCCTGGCCCGCCAGCTCATCGGCTACTGCGTGCAGGGCAGCGCCACCGCGTTGTTCGGCCACGAGGTCCGCGACCTGAGCCGGCAATCGGACGGCAGCTGGACGCTGCTGATCCGCAATCGCCGCACCGGCGAAAAGCGCCGGCTGAACGCCAAATTCGTCTTCGTCGGGGCGGGCGGCGACGCGCTGCCGTTGCTGCAGAAGTCCGGCATCCCCGAGGTCAGGGGCTTCGCCGGATTCCCCATCGGCGGCCGGTTTCTGCGCACCGACAACCCGGCGCTCACCGCCGCGCACCGGGCCAAGGTGTACGGGGTCCCGGCGCCGGGCGCCCCGCCGCTCGGCGCGCTGCACCTGGACCTCCGGTTCGTCAACGGCAAGTCCTGGCTGGTGTTCGGGCCGTACGCCGGCTGGTCACCCAAGTTCTTGAAACACGGCCGCCTCAGCGACCTGCCCCGCTCGGTGAAACCGGACAACGCGCTGTCCATGCTCGGGGTCGGCCTCACCCAGCTGACACTGATCAGCTATCTGATCCGTCAGCTGCGGCTGTCCGAACCGGACCGCATCCACGCGCTGCGCGAATTCGCCCCCAGCGCAGAGGATTCCGACTGGGAACTGACCGTGGCCGGTCAGCGCGTACAGGTGATCAGGCGAGACCGGCGCAAGGGCGGCGTGCTGGACTTCAGCACCACCGTGCTGGCCGCCGCCGACGGCAGCATCGCCGGGCTGCTGGGAGCCTCGCCTGGAGCATCGACGGCCGTGGCGGCCATGCTCGAGGTGTTGCAGCGGTGCTTCGCCGGCCGCTATCGATCCTGGCTGCCCACGCTCAAAGAGATGGTGCCGTCGCTGGGGGTGGAGCTGTCCCGCGAGCCGGCGTTGTACGACGAGGTGTGGTCGTGGGGAACCGAGGTGTTGGGGTTGAAGTCCGATTCGGGGGTCCGGTCATGAGTGAAGCGTTGCGTCGGTCCTGGGCCAAAGACCTTGACGCCCAGACCCTTTACGAACTACTCAAGCTGCGGGTGGAGGTGTTCGTGGTGGAGCAGGCCTGCCCGTACCCGGAGCTGGACGGGCGCGACCTGCTCGCCGAAACCCGGCACTTCTGGCTGGAGACGCCCGACGGCGAGGTGATCTGCACGTTGCGGTTGATGGAGGAGCACGCCGGCGGCCGAAAAACGTTCCGGATCGGCCGGTTGTGCACCAAACGCAGCGCGCGCGGGCAGGGCCACACCACCCGGCTGCTGCGCGCCGCCCTGGCCGAGGTCGGCGACTACCCGTGCCGCATCGACGCGCAGACCTATCTGTCCGACATGTACGCCCAACACGGGTTCGTCCGCGCCGGTGACGATTTCGTCGACGACGGCGTCCCGCATGTACCGATGCTCAAGCCCGGCTCCGGCCTGACGGAGCTACCGTGAAGCCGTATCCGTTCAGTGCGATCGTCGGGCACGACCAGCTGCGCCTCGCGCTGCTGTTGTGCGCCGTGCGCCCGGAGATCGGCGGTGCGCTCATCCGGGGCGAGAAGGGCACGGCCAAGTCGACGGCCGTGCGCGGCCTGGCGGCGTTGTTGTCCGAGGCGACCGGTGACGCGGGCGCCGGCCTGGTCGAAATGCCGCTCGGCGCAACCGAAGACCGGGTGATCGGCTCGCTGGACCTGCAGCGGGTGCTGCGCGACGGCGAGCACGCGTTCTCGCCGGGGCTGTTGGCCCGCGCGCACGGCGGCGTGCTGTACGTCGACGAGGTCAACCTGCTGCACGACCACCTGGTGGACGTGCTGCTCGACGCCGCGGCGATGGGCCGGGTGCACATCGAACGCGACGGCATCTCGCATTCGCACGAGGCCCGGTTCGTGCTGATCGGCACCATGAATCCCGAGGAGGGCGAACTGCGTCCGCAGCTGCTGGACCGGTTCGGCCTCACCGTCGACGTGCACGCGTCCCGTGACGTCGACGTGCGGGTGGAAGTCGTCCGGCAGCGCATGGCCTACGAGGCCGACCCGGACGCGTTCGCCGAGCGTTACGCCGACGCGGAGGCCGAACTGGCCCGGCGCATCGCCGCCGCTCGGGCGCTCGTCGGCCAGGTGGTATTGCCCGACAGCGAGTTACGGCGCATCGCTTCGGTGTGCGCGGCGTTCGACGTCGACGGGATGAGGGCCGATCTGGTGGTGGCCCGCACCGCCGCCGCGCACGCCGCCTGGCGTGGGGCCACGTCCGTCGAAGAGCAGGACGTCCGGGTGGCCGCCGAGCTGGCGTTGCCGCATCGGCGCCGCCGCGACCCATTCGACGAACCCGGCATCGACCGCGACCAGCTCGACGAGGCGCTGGCCCAGGCCGGCGACGAACGCGAGCCCGAGCCCGACCCGCCGGGCGGCGGTCAGTCCGCGGAAGACCCTGCGCCGCAATCGAACTCGTCTGGAGTCCCGAAGCCACAACCGCCGCGCCCCAGCGCGCCGCCGTCGAAGACCTTTCGCGCCCGCGCGTTGATGGTGCCCGGGGTCGGCGCGGGGGCGCCCGGGCGGCGATCGCGGGCCCGCAACGCCAGCGGCAGCGTGATCGCGGCCACCGACGGAAACGACACGAGTTCCGGTGCGCACGGGCTGCACCTGTTCGCCACCCTGCTGTCGGCCGCCGAACGTGCCGGGGCCGGCCCCCTGCGCCCGGGGCCGGATGACGTGCGACGGGCGATCCGGGAGGGGCGCGAAGGCAACCTGGTCATCTTCGTCGTGGACGCGTCGGGCTCGATGGCGGCGCGCGATCGGATGGCCGCGGTGAGTGGCGCGACGCTGTCGCTGCTGCGCGACGCCTACCAGCGCCGCGACAAGGTCGCCGTGATCACGTTCCGCCAGCGGGAGGCGCGGCTGCTGCTGCCGCCCACGTCGTCGGCGCACGTCGCCGGCCGGCGGCTGGCCCGATTCGACACCGGCGGCAGGACCCCGCTGGCCGAAGGCCTGCTCGCCGCGCGTGAACTGGTCGTCCGGGAGAAGGCACGCGACCGGGCCCGGCGTTCGTTGGTGGTGGTGCTCACCGACGGCCGGGCCACCGCCGGAACGGACCCGCTGGGCCGCAGCCGGGCGGCGGCGGCCCGGTTGGTGGCCGAGGGCGCCGCCGCGGTGGTCGTGGACTGCGAAACGTCTTACGTGCGGCTGGGTTTGGCCGAACAGCTGGCCCGCCACCTCGGCGCCCCGGCCGTGCGCCTCGAGCAGCTGCACGCGGACTCGCTGACCCGCGCCGTGCGAAACGCGGCCTGAGGAGGGTAACCGCTGATGCCACAAGGCCGCCCACTTCAGGTCCCCGAGGACGGACTGAGCACCAGGGCCCGGCGCAACACCCCGGTGCTGGCGGTGCACACCGGCCCGGGCAAGGGGAAGTCGACTGCCGCATTCGGAATGGCATTGCGGGCCTGGAATGCCGGGCTCTCCGTCGCGGTGTTCCAGTTCGTCAAGAGCGCCAAATGGAAGGTGGGTGAGGAGACCGCCTTCACCCAACTCGGCCAGGTGCACCAGCAGCACCACATCGGTGGGCCCGTGGAATGGCACAAGATGGGCGCGGGCTGGTCGTGGTCGCGCAAGGCCGGCAGCGAAGACGATCACGCCGCGGCCGCCGCCGACGGGTGGGCGGAGATCGCGCGCCGGCTGGCCGAACAGCGCCACGGCTTCTATGTGCTCGACGAATTCACCTACCCGCTGAAATGGGGATGGGTGGACGTCGACGAGGTGGTGGACGTGCTGCTGGCGCGGCCGGGCCACCAACACGTGGTCATCACCGGCCGCGACGCCCCGCAGCGGTTGATCGAGGCCGCCGATCTTGTCACCGAGATGACCAAGGTCAAGCACCCGATGGACGCGGGCCGCAAGGGGCAGAAGGGCATCGAGTGGTGAGTGTTCCCGCGGTCGTCGTCGCCGCGCCGGCGTCGGGCAGCGGAAAGACCACCGTCGCAACGGGTTTGATCGGTGCGCTGCGGCGCGCGGGCCATGCCGTGGCACCGTTCAAGGTGGGCCCGGACTTCATCGACCCCGGTTATCACGGCTTGGCCGCCGGGCGTCCCGGCCGCAACCTGGACCCGGTGCTGGTCGGCGAGAACCTCGTCGGCCCGCTGTACGCGCACGGCTCGGGCGGTGCGAGCATTTCGGTGATCGAGGGGGTGATGGGGCTCTTCGACGGGCGAATCGGGCGCGCCGCGGACGGCCCCGCGGAAGGCTCCACCGCCCACGTGGCCGGCCTGCTGGGTGCGCCCGTGGTCCTGGTGGTCGACGCGCGCGGCCAGAGTCACAGCATCGCCGCACTGCTGCATGGCTTTTCGACGTTCGACGCCGCGACCCGGGTCCGCGGCGTGATCCTCAATCGGGTCGGTTCGGCCCGGCACGAACACGTTTTGCGGCAGGCCTGCGAGCAGGCGGGTGTCGCGGTGCTGGGTTCCATTCCCCGCACCGCCGAATTAGAGCTTCCAACAAGGTATTTGGGTCTGGTCACCGCGGTGGAGTACGGGCGGCGCGCGCGGCTCGCGGTCGAGGCGATGACCGACCTGGTCGCCCGTCACGTCGACCTGGCGGCCGTGGTGGCCGTCGCCGCGAGCCGGACCGGCACGGCGTGGGACCCGGCGACGGCGGTGGGGGAGACGCCCGGCGGGCGGGCCACCGTGGCGATGGCGACGGGTAAGGCGTTCAGCTTCGGCTATGCCGAACATGCCGAGTTGCTGCGGGCCGCCGGCGCCGACGTGGTCGAATTCGACCCGCTGGCCGAGGAGTTGCCCGATGGCACGGATGCGGTGCTGCTGCCCGGCGGCTTTCCGGAACAGTTCACCGCCGAGCTCTCGGCCAACGACTCCGTGCGCCGGCAGATCAACGAGCTGGCCGCCGCCGGCGCGCCGATTCACGCCGAATGCGCCGGCCTCATCTATCTGGCCACCGAACTCGACGGTTACCCGATGTGCGGCGTGCTGGCCGGGTCGGCGCGGTTCACGCCGAATCTGACGTTGGCCTATCGCGACGCCGTCGCCGTGGCCGATTCGCCGCTCTATTCCACCGGGCAGCGGGCGGTGGGCCATGAATTCCACCGGACCGCAATCACGTTCAGCGATGACTACCAGCCCGCGTGGGCCTACCGGGGCAACGACGCGGATACCTCGCGCGAAGGTGTCGTGCACGCCGGAGTGCACGCCTCGTACCTGCACACCCATCCGGCCGCGGCACCACAAGCCGTCGCGCGGTTCGTGGCGCACGCCACCGCCCGCCGCATGCCCTCCGTCTAGGCCGATGGTGGCGACCCGCAGCGCCCGGCGTTTCCGCCGCGCTCGCGGTCGCCACTAAGCCGATGGTGGCGACCCGCAGCGCCCGGCGTTTCCGCCGCGCTCGCGGTCGCCACTAGGCTTGCCCGGTGACCGAGAACGCCTACCTCGCCGGACTACGGCTGGCCGGCAAGAAGGTCGTCGTGGTCGGCGGCGGCTCGGTTGCCCAGCGGCGGCTGCCGTTGCTCATCGCCAGCGGTGCGGACGTCCACGTGATCTCCCGCAGCGCCACCAGGTCGGTCGAGGCGATGACCGGAATCACGTTGTCGCTGCGCGAATACCGCGACGGCGACCTCGACGGGGCCTGGTACGCGATCGCCGCCACCAACGACGCGCAAGTGAACGCGGCCGTCGTCGCGGAGGCCGAGCGCCGCCACCTTTTCTGCGTCCGCGCCGACATCGCCGTGGAAGGGACCGCGGTGACCCCGGCGTCCTTCAGTTACGAAGGGTTATCGGTCGGGGTGCTCGCCGGCGGCCTGCACCGCCGGTCCGCGGCCATTCGCTCGGCCATCCGGGAGGCGCTGCAGACGGGGGTAATCGCGCCGGACAGCGTGGCCAGCCCCGACGTCGTGCGCGGTGGGGTGGCGCTGGTCGGCGGCGGCCCCGGCGACCCAGAACTGATCACCGTGCGCGGGCGCCGGCTGCTGGCCCACGCCGACGTCGTCGTGGCCGACCGGCTGGCGCCCCCGGAACTGCTGGCGGAGCTACCGCCGCACGTGGAGGTCATCGACGCCGCCAAGATTCCCTACGGGCGGGCGATGGCGCAGGACGCGATCAACGACGTCATGATCGAACGCGCCCGGTCCGGGAAGTTCGTCGTCCGCCTCAAGGGTGGGGACCCGTTCGTCTTCGCCCGCGGCTTTGAGGAAGTGCAGGCGTGCGTCGACGCCGGGATTCCGGTCACCGTCGTGCCGGGTGTGACGAGCGCCATAGGAGTGCCCGCCCTGGCCGGCGTTCCGGTCACGCACCGGGCCATAAATCACGAATTCGTAGTGGTCAGCGGACATCTGGCGCCCGGCCACCCCGAATCGTTAGTGAATTGGAATGCGCTGGCCGCGCTCTCCGGCACCATCGTTTTGCTGATGGCCGTCGAACGCATCGAGCTTTTCGCCGACGCGCTCATAGCGGGCGGCCGACCTGCGGAAACGCCGGTGCTGGTGGTGCAACACGGAACGACGGCGGCTCAGCAGACTTTGCGGGCCACTCTCGCCGACACGCCGGAAAAGATCCGCGCCGAGGGCATCCGACCTCCCGCGATCATCGTGATCGGGCCGGTGGCGGCTTTCGGGCTTTAAACGGATCTTAAGATTACTGTAAGGTAACCCTTTATGACGGCCCTCAACGACAGTGAGCGCGCGGTGCGCAACTTCACCTCCGCACGCCCCGATCGTCCGGCCGCGGCGCGCTCCACGCGCCCGGCAGAGACCGCCTCCACCCGCCTCAGCAAGTACTACCCGGCATGGTTGCCGTCCCGCCGCTTCATCGCGGCCGTGATCGCCATCGGCGGTATGCAGTTGCTGGCGACCATGGACAGCACCGTCGCCATCGTCGCGCTGCCCCGGATCCAGAACGAGCTCAGCCTGTCCGACGCCGGCCGCAGCTGGGTGATCACCGCCTACGTGCTCACCTTCGGTGGACTGATGCTGCTGGGCGGCCGGCTCGGCGACACCATCGGGCGCAAGCGCACCTTCATCGTCGGCGTCGCGCTGTTCACCATCTCCTCGGTGCTGTGCGCGGTCGCATGGGACGAGGTGACCATGGTCATCGCGCGGCTGTCACAGGGGGTCGGGTCCGCCATCGCCTCGCCGACCGGCTTGGCGCTGGTCGCCACCACCTTCCCCAAGGGGCCCGCGCGTAACTTCGCGACGGCGGTGTTCGCCGCGATGACGGCGGTCGGCTCGGTGATGGGCCTGGTGGTCGGCGGAGCGCTGACCGAGGTGTCCTGGCGGCTGGCGTTCCTGGTGAACGTGCCGATCGGCCTGGTGATGATCTACCTCGCGCGCACCGCGCTGCGCGAGACCAACCGGGAGCGGATGAAGCTCGACGCCACCGGCGCCATGCTGGCGACGCTGGCGTGCACCGCGGCCGTCTTCGCCTTCTCGATGGGGCCGGAAAAGGGCTGGGTCTCGATCACCACCGTCGGCTCGGGTGTGGTCGCGATGGCCGCCGCCCTCGCCTTCATCATCGTCGAGCGCACCGCCGAAAACCCGGTCGTCCCATTCGATCTGTTCCGCGACCGCAACCGGCTGGTCACCTTCGCCGCGATCTTCCTGGCCGGCGGCCTCATGTTCAGCCTGACGGTGTGCATCGGCCTGTACGTGCAGGACATCCTCGGCTACAGCGCGCTGCGCGCCGGCGTCGGCTTCATCCCGTTCGTCATCGCGATGGGGATCGGGCTGGGCGTCTCCTCGCAACTGGTGTCGCGGTTCTCGCCCCGGGTGTTGACGATCGGCGGCGGAATCCTGCTGTTCTGGGCGATGCTCTACGGCTGGGGGTTCATGCACCGCGGCGTGCCCTATTTCCCCAACCTGGTGCTCCCCATCATCGTGGGCGGGATCGGCATCGGCATCTGCGTTGTCCCGCTGACGCTGGCGGCCATTGCCGGTGTCGGCTTCGACCAGATCGGTCCGGTGTCGGCGATCGCATTGATGCTGCAGAGCCTCGGCGGTCCGCTGGTGCTGGCCGTCATCCAGGCCGTGATCACCTCCCGCACGCTGTACATGGGCGGCACCACCGGCCCGGTGAAGATCATGAACGACCTCCAATTGCACGCGCTCGACCAGGGCTACACCTACGGCCTGCTGTGGGTGGCCGGGGTGGCCGTCATCGTCGGCGCCGCGGCGCTGCTGATCGGCTACACCCCCGCCCAGGTGGCCCACGCGCAAGAGGTCAAGGAAGCGATCGACGCCGGCGAGCTGTGACGCCGGGGTCGCCGATTGGCGGCCCGCTCCAATAGCTTTGCGCCGGATTCGATAGCGCCGGCGATATCAAATTCGCGGAGCCTGCACGGGTCCTCGGCTGCTAGGCGCCCACCCCTGACAAGTTAGGCTGGCCCGCTGTGATCACCCGGATGTCCGAGCTGTTCTTGCGCACGTTGCGTGACGATCCCGCTGATGCCGAAGTGCCCAGCCACAAACTTCTGATCCGCGCCGGCTACATCCGGCCGATCGCGCCCGGGCTGTACAGCTGGTTGCCGCTCGGGCTGCGGGTGCTGCGCAAGATCGAACGCATCGTCCGCGACGAGATGAACGCGATCGGCGGTCAGGAGATCCTGTTTCCCGCCCTGCTGCCGCGCGCGCCGTACGAGACCACGAACCGGTGGACCGAATACGGCGACGGGGTGTTCCGGCTTCAGGACCGCCGCGGCAACGACTACCTGTTGGGCCCGACGCACGAAGAGCTATTCACGCTGACGGTCAAGGGCGAATACAACTCCTACAAAGACTTTCCCGTGCTGCTCTATCAGATCCAGAACAAGTACCGCGACGAGGCGCGGCCGCGCGCGGGGATCCTGCGCGTGCGCGAGTTCCTGATGAAGGACTCCTACTCCTTCGACGTCGACGACGCCGGACTCAAGGCCGCCTATCACGCGCACCGGGAGGCCTACCAGCGCATCTTCAACCGGCTCCAGGTGCGCTACGTGATCGTGTCCGCGGTGTCCGGGGCGATGGGCGGCAGCGCCTCCGAGGAGTTCCTGGCCGAAAGTCCGGTCGGCGAAGACACCTTCGTGCGCTGCCTGGAATCGGGGTATGCGGCCAACGTCGAGGCCGTCGTCACCGCCCGCCCCGAGGCCAAACCGATCGATGGGTTGCCCGAGGCGGTAATCCACGACACCGGTGACACCCCGACCATCGCCACCCTGGTGGATTGGGCCAACACCGCCGGCCTCGGCCGCACGGTCACCGCGGCGGACACGCTGAAGAACGTCCTGCTCAAGGTGCGCCAGCCCGGCGGGGAGTGGGAGCTGCTGGCCATCGGGCTGCCGGGCGACCGCGAGGTCGACGACAAGAGGCTGGGCGCCGCGCTGGAACCGGCCGAGTACGCGTTGCTCGACGATTCCGACTTCGCCAAATACCCATTTCTGGTGAAGGGCTACATCGGGCCGAAGGCGCTGCGGGACAACGGTGTTCGCTATCTCGTCGACCCGCGGGTGGTGGACGGCACCAGCTGGATCACCGGGGCGGACGAGCCCGGCCGGCACGTCGTCGGCCTGGTGGCCGGCCGCGATTTCACCGCCGACGGCACCATCGAGGCCGCCGAGGTGCGCGACGGCGATCCGTCTCCCGACGGCGCCGGCCCGCTGGTGTCGGCCCGGGGCATCGAGGTCGCGCACATCTTCCAGCTCGGCCGCAAGTACACCGACGCCTTCACCGCCGACGTCCTCGGGGAGGATGGCAAGCCGGTGCGGCTGACCATGGGGTCCTACGGCCTCGGGGTGTCGCGGATGGTGGCGGTGATCGCCGAGCAGCACCATGACGAGTTGGGCCTGCGCTGGCCGTCTTCGGTCGCGCCGTTCGACGTCCATCTGGTGATCGCCAACAAGGACGCGGACGCCCGCACCGGGGCCACCGCGCTGGCCGCCGACCTGGACCGGTTGGGCATCGAGGTGCTGCTCGACGACCGTCAAGCATCACCGGGGGTCAAGTTCAAGGACGCGGAATTGCTGGGCGTGCCGTGGATCCTGGTGGTGGGGCGCGGCTGGGGCAACGGTGTGGTGGAGCTGCGCGACCGCTTCGGCGGAGAAACGCGCGAGCTGGCGACCGGGCCGTCGCTGGCCACCGACGTCGCGGCGGCCCTTACCGGGTAACTGAAAACCCTTGCGCCGCTAGTCGTTTCCGCCGGGGAAGCTCGTCGTGATGGGCCAGGCGCCCAGCACCCGGTTCCATCGGGCGGCCATCACCGCGCTTTGCGTCAGGGCCGTGGCGGCGAACGCGCGGTCGTCGGCCGTCTCGGCGTGCTCGATCACCACGCGCCAGGCCGACGCGCCGTCGTTTTCCATCCGCGCCGCCAGGCGCGCGGCATCCGCCGCGCTGCCCACCAGGATCGGCAACTGGTAACCGGGGGCGGCGACCGGCGCGTTGACCTTGCGGGCGTTGAGCATCGCGATCACGTCGTCGCGGCGTTGGCGGTGCTGACTCAGGGCCTCCACCACCATGTCGTTCACGCTGGGCGGCGACAGCGCCGAGACCATGCCGTAGCCGTAGATGGTCGAGTGTTCGATGGCCAGTGCGTCGCACAGCGCGGCGTTGTCCGCGTCCTTGCCGGAGCTCATATCGACGGGCCCCCCGGAACCAGGGCGACCGTGTACGACGCGGTGCAGGACGCGATGATCGAGGCGAGCAACCCCGCCCGGTAGCCGGATTCTCCCGCCACCATCCGGCTGGCGCTGTCCGCCGAGGCGCGCAAGGCGTTGATCACGTCCGACACCGGTGGGGGAGGCGGCGGCGGTCCCGCCGGTTCGGCGGCGCTCGGGCTGGGGCCCGCGGTCTCGCTGGTGGACGAGGCGGTGATCTTGCCGGCGGCCCGCGAGATCTCCGTGGACAGGGCGCGGGCGTGCGCGGCGCGTTGGCTCGCGACCACCGTCAGCGCGGCGGCGATCTGTGGCGGGTTGCCGACGGCCGCGGCCGCGGCACCGGCCAGCGCGCTGTCCTTGCGGGCCTGGTCCAGCGGCCCCAACAGCTCTTCGACGGGTGGAGGCTTGGGCGGGGACTCGCCGCAGGCGGAGGTCACCACCCCGAGCGCAGCCAGAGCCGCGCCGCCGGCGAGCACACCCCGCCGGTTGACGACCGGAAATGCGCTAGACACAAACACATCCTGCCATCGGTGCGGGGGTGGGTAGGAGGCCAGGACGCGATCCGGCCGTCAGACGCGATTCCTGGCGTATCGTTGATAGCTGCTCTCGCGGAACGGCAGCCTTCGCGTTCCGCCAGGACACCGGAGCCGCCCGCAGGGCTAAATAGGGCCAAGGGGCGGCGACGCCCTCCAGCTGACCGGACAACTCAAGATGAGGAGCTCGCCGTGACCACCGGGCTACCTTCGCAGACGCAGGTGATCGAGCTACTCGGTGATGAGTTCGCGCGCGCCGGATACGAGATCGAAGACGTGGTCATCGACGCCCGGACGCGCCCGCCGCGGATCATGGTGGTCGCCGACGGTGACAAAGCCCTCGACCTGGACACCATCGCGACGCTGTCGCGCTCGGCGTCGGCGTTGCTGGACGGCATCGACGATGTCGCCGACCGCTATGTGCTCGAGGTGAGTTCGCCGGGCGTGGACCGCCCGCTGACCAGTGCAAAGCATTTCCGTCGCGCCCGCGGCCGCAAGGTCGACGTCGTCCTCGCGGACGGTTCGCGACTGACCGGTCGCGTCGGCGAGACGCGCGGCGACACCGTCGCGCTGGTGGTCCGCGCGGGACGCGACTACCAGGTGCGCGAGCTCCCACTCGCCGACATCGCCAAAGCCGTTGTCCAGGTGGAGTTTTCGCCCCCAGCCCAAGCGGAGTTGGACCTGGCGGGCCGGACCGACAGGACGGAGGAGCGGCACTGATGAACATCGACATGGCCGCGCTGCACGCCATCGAGGTGGATCGCGGTATCTCGGTCAACGAGCTGCTCGAGACGATCAAGTCGGCGCTGCTCACCGCCTACCGGCACACCGAGGGCCATCAGAACGACGCGCGCATCGAGATCGACCGCAAGACCGGCGTCGTCAAGGTCGTCGCCCGCGAAACCGACGACGACGGCAACGTCATCAGCGAATGGGACGACACCCCCGAAGGTTTCGGCCGCATCGCCGCCACCACCGCCCGTCAGGTCATGCTGCAGCGGTTTCGGGACGCGGAGAACGAGCGCACCTACGGTGAGTTCTCCACCCGTGAGGGCGAGATCGTCGCGGGCGTCATCCAGCGCGACAACCGCGCCAACGCCCGCGGCCTGGTCGTCGTCCGGATGGGCACCGAGACCAAGGCATCCGAAGGCGTGATCCCGGCGGCCGAACAGGTGCCGGGCGAAAGCTACGAGCATGGCAACCGGGTGCGCTGCTACGTCATCGGCGTGACCCGCGGTTCCCGCGAGCCGCTGATCACGCTGTCGCGAACGCATCCCAACCTGGTCCGCAAGCTGTTCTCCCTGGAAGTCCCCGAGATCGCCGACGGGTCGGTGGAAATCGTGGCGGTGGCCCGGGAGGCCGGCCACCGCTCCAAGATCGCGGTGAAGTCCAACGTTCCCGGGCTGAACGCGAAAGGGGCCTGCATCGGGCCGATGGGCCAACGGGTGCGCAACGTGATGAGCGAGCTCTCCGGGGAGAAGATCGACATCATCGACTACGACGAGGATCCATCCCGCTTCGTCGCCAACGCGCTGTCGCCGGCCAAGGTGGTCTCCGTATCGATCATCGACCCGAACGCCCGGGCCGCCCGCGTGGTGGTGCCCGACTTCCAGCTGTCCCTGGCCATCGGCAAGGAGGGCCAGAACGCGCGGCTGGCCGCGCGCCTCACCGGGTGGCGGATCGATATCCGCGGCGATACGCCGGGGGGATCGGAGTCGCATTCGGAGAGCCACCCCGAACACGGGGCCACCCACGGGATGGCGCACGACCGCTAGGGGATCCTCGCCCGCATCCTCGGGCGGTTCTGACCATCGGATAAGTGACGCTAGACTGAGCCGTGATCCAGCG
Organism: Mycobacterium sp. E1386; assembly: GCF_001672745.1. Taxonomy (NCBI): domain Bacteria; kingdom Bacillati; phylum Actinomycetota; class Actinomycetes; order Mycobacteriales; family Mycobacteriaceae; genus Mycobacterium; species Mycobacterium sp. E1386. Next base: position 11,875 of record NZ_LZKH01000104.1, on the reverse strand, counting down.
TGAGCCTTCGGCCCGGGCGCACAAACGTGTGGACGGACCAGTCCGGACGTGCGTCGGGTGCCGAAAGCGAGAGCTGGCCGTCGAACTGCTTCGCGTGGTGGCTCAGTCGAACGGGAACGGCGAATACGCCGTGATCGTTGACACCAGGGCCAAACGGCCGGGGCGGGGTGCATGGCTGCATCCCGTACCGCCGTGCGTGCAACAGGCGATTCGGCGGCGGGCTCTCACCAGAGCGCTGCGCATCGACCGTCCACCGGACACATCCGCGCTGGTCGAGTACGTGGAAGCGCTCGACCAGCACGGCAACAGAACAGGTAGCAAAGAACATGAGCACACCGTGAAGTCCCGATGACCATGCGTCATAGCTAAACCCGACGCGCGGGGTGCGAACACCGGGCTTCGGCGCCGGACCCGGTCGCGGACCCGGCGTCATGCCGGGGTGGGGGCCGACCAGGCGGTCCCGGCGGCCGTGACGGCGGCGGCGGCAACTACCGCGGCGGCGGTGGCGGCGGCGTCGGCGCCCCGCCCGGGGGTGGCGGAGGTTTCCGCGGCCGTCCCGGTGGCGGCGGCGGCGGTGGCCGTCCCGGTCAGCGCGGCGGTGCGGCCGGCGCGTTCGGCCGTCCCGGTGGTGCGCCCAGGCGCGGTCGCAAGTCCAAGCGGGCGAAGCGCGCCGAGTACGAGAACATGCAGGCGCCGGTCGTCGGCGGCGTGCGGTTGCCGCACGGCAACGGCGAGACCATCCGGCTGGCCCGGGGCGCATCGCTGTCGGACTTCGCCGACAAGATCAACGCCAACCCGGCCTCGCTGGTGCAGGCGCTGTTCAACCTGGGCGAGATGGTGACCGCCACCCAGTCCGTCGGCGACGAGACGCTCGAGCTGCTGGGCAGCGAGATGAACTACGTCGTCCAGGTGGTCAGCCCCGAGGACGAGGACCGCGAGCTGCTGGAGTCCTTCGACCTGACCTATGGCGAGGACGAGGGCACCGAGGAAGACCTGCAGACCCGGCCGCCGGTGGTGACCGTGATGGGTCACGTCGACCACGGTAAAACCCGGCTGCTGGACACCATCCGGAACGCCAGCGTGCGCGAGGCTGAGGCCGGGGGCATCACCCAGCACATCGGCGCGTACCAGGTGTCCGTCGACCTCGACGGCACCGAGCGCCCGATCACCTTCATCGACACCCCGGGTCACGAGGCGTTCACCGCCATGCGTGCCCGCGGCGCGAAGGCCACCGACATCGCGATCCTGGTGGTCGCCGCCGACGACGGCGTGATGCCGCAGACGGTGGAGGCCATCAACCACGCGCAGGCGGCCGACGTGCCGATCGTGGTGGCGGTCAACAAGATCGACAAGGAGGGCGCCGACCCGGCGAAGATTCGCGGCCAGCTCACCGAATACGGCTTGGTCGCAGAGGATTTCGGTGGCGACACGATGTTCGTCGACATCTCCGCCAAGGAAGGCACCAACATCAAGGCGCTCGAAGAGGCGGTGCTGCTGACCGCCGACGCCGCCCTGGACCTGCGGGCCAACCCCGACATGGAGGCCCAGGGTGTGGCGATCGAGGCGCACCTGGACCGCGGCCGCGGCCCGGTCGCCACGGTCCTGGTGCAGCGCGGGACGCTGCGCGTCGGCGACTCGGTGGTGGCCGGCGACGCGTACGGTCGCGTCCGCCGCATGGTCGACGAGCACGGTGAGGACGTCGAGGAGGCTCTGCCGTCGCGGCCGGTGCAGGTCATCGGCTTCACGTCGGTGCCCGGCGCGGGTGACAACTTCCTGGTCGTCGACGAGGACCGCATCGCCCGCCAGATCGCCGACCGGCGCAGCGCCCGCAAGCGCAATGCGCTGGCGGCGCGGTCACGCAAGCGGATCAGCCTGGAGGACCTGGACTCGGCGCTGAAGGAAACCAGCCAGCTGAACCTGATCCTCAAGGGCGACAACGCCGGTACGGTCGAGGCGCTCGAGGAGGCCCTGATGGGCATCCAGGTCGACGACGAGGTGGAACTGCGAGTCATCGACCGCGGCGTCGGTGGCATCACCGAAACCAACGTCAACCTGGCGTCGGCGTCGGACGCGGTCATCATCGGCTTCAACGTGCGCGCCGAAGGGAAAGCGACCGAGCTCGCCAACCGCGAGGGTGTCGAGATCCGCTACTACTCGGTCATCTACCAGGCGATCGACGACATCGAGAAGGCCCTGCGCGGCATGCTCAAGCCGATCTACGAGGAGAAGGAGCTGGGTCGCGCCGAGATCCGCGCGATCTTCCGGTCCTCGAAGGTGGGCATCATCGCCGGCTGCATGATCAGCTCCGGCGTGGTGCGGCGCAACGCGAAGGCCCGCCTGCTGCGGGACAACGTCGTGGTCACCGAGAACCTCACGATCAACTCGCTGCGACGGGAGAAGGACGACGTGACCGAGGTCCGCGAGGGCTTCGAGTGCGGTATGACGCTGGGCTACTCCGACATCAAGGAAGGCGACATCATCGAGTCCTACGAGCTCGTCGAGAAGGAGCGCGCCTGACCGCCGCCGACGATGCAGAACGAAGTGATGAGGAGAAGGCGGTGAATAAATAGTGGCGGACCCCGCAAGGGCGCGCCGATTGGCCAAACGCATCAACACGATCGTCGCCTCGGCGATCGAGTTCGAGATCAAGGATCCCGGCCTGGACGGGGTGACCATCGTCGACACGAAGGTCACCGCCGACCTGCACGACGCGACGGTGTTCTACACCGTGATGGGCCGCACCCTCGACGAAGAGCCGGACTACGCCGCCGCCGCGGCCGCGCTGGAACGGGCCAAAGGCGCGCTGCGCACGATGGTGGGGGCGGGCACCGGCGTGCGCTTCACGCCCACGCTGACATTCACCCGCGACACCACATTGGACACCGTGGCGCGGATGGACGAGTTGCTGGCGCGGGCCCGCGCCGCGGACGCCGATCTGGCGCGGGTTCGTTCCGGGGCCAAGCCGGCCGGGGAGGCCGATCCCTACCGGGGGTCGAGTGATGAGGACACCGGTGACGACGACCGACGCGAAGACTGAGCTGGCCGGGGCCGCGGGAGCCGGGGTGCGCATCGACGCCCGCGGCGCGGTCGAATTGCTCTCCGGCGCCGCGACTATCGCGGTGGTCGCCCATGTGCACCCCGACGCCGACACCATCGGCGCGGGCCTGGCGCTGGCGCTGGTGCTGGACAAGTGCGGAAAAAGCGTCGAGGTCGGTTTCGCCGAGCCGGCGGCGCTGCCGGAGTCGCTGGCGTCGTTGCCCGGTTGCCAGCTGCTGGTCGGTGCGGACGCGATGCGGCGCGACGTCGATCTGGTTGTCACCGTTGATGTTCCAAGCGTCAAGCGGCTGGGCGCGCTGAGCGATCTGGCCGGCCCCGGCCGCGAGTCGCTGGTCATCGACCACCACGCCTCCAACGAGCTGTTCGGGACCGCGAACTTCGTTGACGTGTCGGCGGATTCGACGACGATGATGATCGCCGACATCCTCGACGCGTGGGGCAAGCCGATCGAACCGGACGTCGCGCACTGCATCTACGCTGGGCTGACCACCGACACCGGTTCGTTCCGCTGGGCCACCCCCCGCGCGCTTCGGCTGGCGGCCCGGCTGGTGGAGACCGGCGTCGACAACGCCGCCGTCAGCCGAGCGTTGATGGACAGCCATCCCTTCAGCTGGCTGCCACTGCTGTCACGCGTGCTGGGCTCGGCGCACCTGCTGCCCGACGCGGCCGGTGGCCGTGGGCTGGTGTATGCCGTTGTCGGACACCAGGATTGGGTCACCTCGCGGCCCGAGGAAGTCGAAAGCATCGTCGACATCGTGCGCACCACGCAGCAGGCCGAGGTGGCCGCGGTGTTCAAGGAGGTCGACCCGCAGCAGTGGTCGGTGTCGATGCGCGCCAAGGCCGACGTGGATCTGGCGGCGGTCGCGTTCGCGTTCGGCGGGGGCGGCCACCGGCTGGCCGCCGGCTATTCGACGAGCGGGCCGATCGACGACGCGGTCGCGTCGCTGCGCGCCGCGCTCGATTAGAACGCCCAGCTGCCCGCCCGCTGCAGCACGAACCCGTGGTCACCACTGGTGGTGTCCAGGCAGGCGACCAGGTTGTCGGCGCCGACGGCGCACGTGACGTTCAGGTAGGTCAGCTTCTGACCTGCACCCAACAACTTGCCGCCCGGTGGCAGGGCGGCCGGGTTGCCGTCGCATCCGCCGTAGGACATGCGGCTCAACTGGTAGCCCGGTCCCTTGAACTCGGCCGAACCCACCAGGCAATCGCCCGGGTGCGGGCGCCCGCCGAGCACGGGGACGTCGTCGATGCCGGGCATGTCGCCTTTGCACTTGATGTCCTGTGACGGCTGCGGCGCCGGCGCCGGGCCGCCATAGAAGTCACACACCAGGGAGTATGGGGTGGAGAAGCTGATCCGCGGCGGGGTACTCGGGCCACTGCTGATGACGTAGCCGTCCGCCGGGACGGGTGCGAAACCGTCCAGGTTGGGAAATCCCGCCGGCGGCTGCGCGGCCGCGCGCGGCGCTGTGCCCACCATTGTGATCACCGTTGTGACCGCCGCGGCGAGCGCCACGGCGCACGCGAACAACCTCCCGAGGACGTCCAGGACCAAACGCATCAGCTGATCGTATTGGTTGCCCTCAGTTCACCCACAAGCCAGCGGCGATCAGAACTGACACAACGGCGATGACCAGGCCCAACGCCGGCCATTTCCACATCCCGGCCCGACGCCGGATGCCGGTGACGAGCGCCCCGACGCATGACACCAGCAGGGCCAGCGCGATCCCGCCCGCGATGACGACGGTCCCGGTGAAGGTGCGGTGGACGAAGTGCGTGACGGCGGGGCTGTCGCAGTTGTCGCTGCATATCGGCAGCATCAGCCACATCGAGGACAACAACGCCAGGGCGACTGAAACGGCGCTGACCGCCAGCTCCGCGACGAAGAGCAGCACGGTCGCGACGATGTCCGCGGTCGGTCTTCGCCACGGCGCGGGCGGCGGAAATTGGATCATCGACGAGGCCGGCGCTGCTAGCGGACCTGCGCCCGCCCGCGCTGCAGCACCGCCTCGCGGTTAGCGGCGATGTCGTCGCCGCTGGTCCGGAACTGGCGGGCCGCCATCGCTTCCAGCCACAGGCCCGCGCTGGTCTGCGAGTCGTCGATCCGGTGATAGGACGCCAGCAGCGCGCGCACCGCATCCTGGTTGTTGCCGACGATCGACGCGGCCACCTGGCGTGCGGCGGGCAGCAGCTGGTCGTGCGGCACCACCTCGGTCACCAGCCCGGCGCGCAGCGCGTCGGTGGCGGACAGGTAGTCCCCGGTCATGCTCATCCGGCGGGCCAGGCCGACGCCGACCTTCTGCGGCAGCCGCACGCTCAGCCCCCAGGTGGGCAGCAGGCCGACGCGGGCGTGGGTGTCGGCGAAGCGGGCGTTCTCCGAGGCGATCAGGATGTCGCAGTACAGGGCCAGCTCCAGCCCGCCGGTCACCGCGGCGCCGTTGATCGCACCGATGACCGGCTTGCTCAGCGGAGGCCACCGTGGGGAGATGTCCGGAAGCGCCGAGGAACCGCCCAACTCCTTGAGATCCAGGCCCGCACAGAACACCGGGTCGGCGCCGGTCACGATGACGACGTCGACGGCGTCGTCGGCTTCCGCGTCGGCCAGCGCCCCGAAGAATCGATCCCGCAGCGCCGAAGACAGCGCGTTGCGGGACTGCGGCCGGTTGAGGGTCAGGGTGCGCACCCGCTCGTCGGTTTCGATCAGCAGGATGTCGTCGCTCATGAGATCACCGTAAAGGGTCGCCGGCCCCGCCTATCGTCGAGGCATGTGCCGGAACATCACCGAGTTGCGCGGGTTGCAACCGTCGGCGACCGCCGAGGAGATCGCGGCGGCGGCCCGCCAGTATGTGCGCAAGGTCAGCGGGATCACCCGACCCTCGGCGGCGAACGCAGACGCCTTCGAGGCGGCGGTTGCCGAGGTCACCGAGACGACGGCCCGGTTGTTGGCGGCGTTGCCTCCGCGGCGCCAGCCGCCCAAGACCGTCCCACCGTTGCGCCGGCCTGAGGTCATCGCCCGCCTGGCCGGGGCGCAGTGACGCACACCGCAACCACGCCCGCTCTCAAGGAGTGGAGCGCGGCGGTGCACGCCCTGCTAAACGGGCGACAGCAGGTGCTGCTACGCAAGGGCGGCATCGGGGAGAAGCGCTTCGAGTTGGCCGCCTCCGAGTTCCTCCTGTTCCCGACGGTCGCCCACAGCCACTTCGAGCGCGTGCGGCCCGAGCATCGCGACCTGCTCGAGGCGGCCGCCGCCGACAGCACCGACGACCGTCTGGTGATCCGGGCGGCCGCGAAAGTCGTTGCCGCCGTGGCGGTTAACCAGCCAGACCGGCTGGCGGAAATCGAGGACCTGCACATCTGGACCGGCGATTCGGTGCGCGCCGACCGGCTCGACTTCCGCCCGAGGCACAAGCTGGCCGTGCTGGTGGTGTCGGTGCACCCGCTGGCCGAGCCGGTGCAGATCACCCGGACGCCCGACTACGGCGGCTGCAAAAGCTGGGTGGAGCTGCCCCTGCGGGCGCCGCTCGCGGCGCCCGTTCACGACGACGCCGCGCTAGCCGAGGTCGCCGCCCGCGTCCGCCGCGCCGTTGGCTGACAGGTCGAGCGGGCCGACGGGCAGCAGCAGCCTGGAACGTCCGTAGCGCACCGTGTGGGTGGCCGGCTCGGACTGTCGGCCCGTCAGAATCGGCTCGTCGGTGCCCAGGTTGCGCGCGTAGCGGGGGAACCAGCTGCCGGCGATCAGCAGGCGGATGCGGGAGCCGGCGCGGAAGCGGTGGGCGATGCCGTCTAGTTCGACGCGGACGGTCCCCTTCGACGATTTCTTGGCGGTCCGCAACCGCCGGTAGCCGTCGCTGACGTTCTTCGACCGGCCTTTGGCGTCGACCTCGCTCACCCGGACGAAGAGGTCGACGTGGGGAGTGTCGGCGCCGTGCGCCAGCTCGACGATCGGGGTCCCGTAGACGCACAGGTCGTGGGTGAGGGTGAGGCTGGTGAAGGCCAGCACGTCGTCGCGCGTCGCGAGCCGGCTGTCGTCGCGGTAACCGCCGTTCGGCGACAGCAACGGGCCGCCCGTGGTGGGTGTGGGGTCGGCGGGGTCGTAGCGGAAGGACGCCGGCGCCAGCCGCGTCAGGTCCGTCGGTGCGGTCTCACCGAGGTGTCCGCCGGGCCGCAGATACAGCTCGCGCTCGGTGGTGGCGGGCGGCCAGTCGGCCACACTGCGCCAACCCTGGCCGGTGACATACGCGTGGACCCGGCCGGGCCGTCGCGGGGCGGGCGCGCCGCCGAGGTGGGCGCCCAGCCAGTCCAGCGACTCCCGCGTGCAGGTGCTCAGGCCGGTGGTGAGCAGCTGGGTGTGCGTCCAGGGGCCCATGGTGAGCGCGACGTCGACGCCCCGGCCGCGCAGGTGCTCGTACTGCTGCAGCGTCTGCCTGACGAAGATGTCCTGCCAGCCGCCGATCAGCAGCACCGGCACGTCGACGCGGTCCAGCGCGTCGCCGCAGCGCAGCGCGTCCCAGAACGGATCGTTCGGGTCGGTGTGCTCGACCCACGATTCGAACCAGGGCGCGCCCGCACCGAGCAGCGCCCGGGCCGTGTCGCCCACCGGCAGCCCGAGGGCCGCCTGCGTCACCCTGCTGCGATTCTGCAGCTGGCGCAGCGCCGACCGGGCGCGCACCGGGTCTTCCTGGTGGGCGACCATGTCGCTCCAGCCGAGGAAGTCGTTGATCGCGAACGAGCCGGTACCCCACACCGAGGCGTTGAAATCGTGCGGCCCCACGGTGACGACGGCCGCGGCGAGCTCCGGCGGGGGATCGGTCATCAGCGCCCACTGGGTGAACCCGAGGTACGACAAACCGATGGTGGCGAAGCTGCCGGTGAACCAGGGCTGCTCACGCAGCCAGGCCACCGTGTCGGCGCCGTCGGCGGCCTCGTTGGCCATCGGTTCGAAATCCCCGCCCGACCCGAACGTGCCGCGGACGCTCTGCAGCACGACGTGGTAGCCGCGGGCCGCGTACAGTGCGCCGAACACCAGCGAGAACGGGAAGGAGCGCCCGTACGGCCCCCGCGCCAGCAGGGTGCCGGCGGGGAAGTCGGTGTTCGGCGTGTAGTGATCGGCCACCAGGTCGACCCCGTCGCGCATGGGCACCCGGACGCGTTCGACGGTGTACTCGGTGGTCGCCGGCGACAGGCCCAGCAGCCGGCCCACCGCCTTGCCGCCGAGGTGTCGCAGGGCGTGCAGCGCGGGCTGGGCGGGTCGCGTCGAGGTGATACTCACGGTGCCCAGGTTAAGGCCCGAGCGGGGATCAGAACTTGTAGTACGGCGCGAGGTCGTTGGCTCGCTGCAGGTCGGTGGACATGCAGTCGACCTCGGGGTTGGAGTAGACGGTGGAGTAGTAAAGCGCCTGCTGCAGCACGCCGTAACTGGTCTTGAATGCGACCATGCAGGAGTAATACCAGTAGCTGTTGTGATACGTCGGCTTGAGCACCCAGTACTGCGCGGCGCGGTGGCCGGCGATGGTGGTCTCGACGGCGTCGGGGGGCAGCGTCGCCTCGTAGGTGCGCCAGATGATGGGCTCGACGGCCACCTGGTAGTTGCCCGCGTCGAAGTGGCAGCGCAGGCCGTCTTCGTGCTCGGGCGGTGTGAACGCCAGGCCGAGCCGCTGGATGACGTCGAACGGGATGTCCTCGCACGCGTCGAACGGGCGCGGGTCGGTGGTGGCCACGATCGGGCTCTTCATCGTGGTTTCCATCGGCGCCGCCGTCGAGCGCAGCTCGACGCGCCCGCCCCCGGTTGGCCCCTGAGCGCCGCCCTGCCACCCGGCCGTGCCGGCGATGGCCGCCGCGATCACGGCACCGATGGCCCCGATCAGACGTATCTTGGCGAACACGACACCCCCTGACGGCTCCCTGGCCCTTGCCGGGAGTGTACAAGTCGCCTCCCGCGCGGTCACCGGTAAACAAGAACACGTTCCAATGCCGGCGAGCAAGGCGCGGCCCCAGCCGGCCCCGCACCGCGGGTCATTAGGCTGGTTAACCGTGGCTGGTCAAAATGCGGGGCAGGAATCGACCAATGGGGGACAACCCACGCTGTGGGCCGTCTCCGACCTGCACACCGGTCACCTGGGCAACAAGCCGGTCACCGAGTCGCTGCACCCGTCCTCGCCGGAGGACTGGCTGATCGTCGCCGGTGACGTCGCCGAACGCACCGACGAGATCCGCTGGGCCCTGGACCTGCTGCGCCGGCGCTTCGCCAAGGTGATCTGGGTGCCCGGCAACCACGAGTTGTGGACCACGACGCGGGATCCGGTGCAGGTCTTCGGCAGGGCCCGCTACGAGTACCTGGTCCACATGTGCGACGAGATGGGCATCGTCACGCCGGAGCATCCCTTCCCGGTGTGGACCGAGCGCGGCGGCCCGGCCACGATCGTGCCGATGTTCCTGCTCTACGACTACAGCTTCTTGCCCGAGGGGGCGGCGAGCAAAGCCGAGGGCCTGACCATCGCGCGGGAGCGCAACGTGGTCGCCACCGACGAATTCCTGCTGTCGTCGGAGCCGTACCCCACCCGGGAAGCGTGGTGCCAGGAGCGGCTCGCCACCACGCGGACCCGCCTCGAGCAACTCGACTGGATGACGCCGACCGTCCTGGTGAACCATTTCCCGCTGGTCCGCGAGCCCTGCGACGCGTTGTTCTACCCGGAGTTCTCGCTGTGGTGTGGGACCACCAAGACCGCCGACTGGCACACCCGCTACAACGCGGTCTGTTCGGTCTACGGTCACCTGCACATTCCGCGCACCACCTGGTACGACGACGTGCGCTTCGAGGAGGTGTCGGTGGGATACCCGAGGGAGTGGCGGCGCCGCAAGCCGCACAGCTGGCTGCGCCAGGTGTTGCCCGACCCGCAATACGCGCCGGGATACCTCAACGACTTCGGCGGCCACTTCGAGATCACTCCCGAGATGCGGCAGCAGGCCGCACAGTTCCGGGAACGGTTGCGGCAGCGGCAATCACGATGACGGACAAGCTGGTCTCCTCGGTGCTGCCCGACATGGGCGAGCTCGCCTACTCGGAGCTGTACTTTGACCCGCCGGACCTCGTTCCCCTGCCCGAAGAGGAGCCGCTGATCGCCAAGTCGGTGGCCAAGCGGCGCAACGAGTTCGTCACCGTCCGGCACTGCGCCCGGGTCGCGATGGGCGAGCTCGGCCTGCCGCCGGTGCCGATCCTCAAGGGGGAGAAGGGCGAACCCTGCTGGCCCGACGGCGTGGTGGGCAGCCTCACCCACTGCACCGGCTATCGCGGTGCGGTCGTCGGCCGCAGCGAAGCGGTGCGCTCGGTGGGCATCGACGCCGAACCGCACGACGTGCTGCCGGACGGCGTGCTGAACGCGATCAGCCTGCCCGAAGAGCGACACGAGATGACGACGCTGCCCGCCGGCCTGCACTGGGACCGAATCCTGTTCTGCGCCAAGGAAGCAACGTACAAGGCCTGGTTCCCGTTGACCAAGCGCTGGCTGGGTTTCGAGGACGCCCACATCGTGTTCGACCTCGACCCGCCGGACGGGGAGACCACCGGGGTGTTCGTGTCCAAGATCCTGATCGACGGGCAGACCCTCGACGGGCCACCGCTGACCGCGCTGAGGGGCCGGTGGTCGGTCGAGCGGGGACTGGTGCTGACCGCCATCGTGCTATGAGTGGCGGCCCGGGGCCCGGTCCGGGACTGGTCGTCGTCGACAAGCCGGCCGGGATGACCAGTCACGACGTGGTGGGCCGCTGCCGCCGCATCTTCGCCACCCGCAGGGTGGGGCACGCCGGGACGCTGGACCCGATGGCCACCGGCGTGCTGGTGATCGGCGTCGACCGCGCCACCAAGATCCTCGGCCTGTTGACCGCGGCCGCCAAGTCCTACACCGCCACCATTCGGCTGGGCCAGACCACCTCCACCGAGGACGCCGAAGGAGAAGTGCTGCACAGCGTTTCGGCCGCGCACCTGACGCGAGAGGAGATCGTGGCCGCGGTCGCCGGCCTGCGCGGCGATATCGAGCAGGTGCCGTCCGCGGTCAGCGCGATCAAGGTGGACGGGCGGCGCGCCTATCGGCTGGTTCGCGAGGGCCAGACCGTCGAACTCGAGGCCCGGCCGGTGCGCATCGACCGGTTCGAGGTGCTCGATGTCCGGTCCGAGGGCCAGTTCGTCGACGTCGACGTGGAGGTCGACTGCTCGTCGGGAACCTACGTTCGCGCGCTGGCCCGCGACGTCGGCGCCGCGCTCGGCGTTGGCGGGCATCTGACGGCGCTGCGGCGCACCCGCGTCGGTCGCTTCACCCTGCAGCAGGCCCGCTCGCTCGACGACCTGGCCGAGCGGCCCGGCCTGTCGTTGACCCTCGACGAGGCGTGCCTGCTGATCTTCCCGCGCCGCGACCTGACCGCCGGGGAGGCCGAAGCGGCGGCCAACGGGCGAGCGCTCGCGCCTGCCGGCATCGACGGCGTCTACGCCGCCTGCGACGCCGCCGGGCGGGTGATCGCGCTGCTGCGCGACGAGGGCTCACGCACCAAGTCGGTGGTTGTGATCAGACCCGCGACGCTCCAGGAATAGGCTGAGGCGCGGATCTCTCCAGCCTGTCGAAGAAGGGGCGCGCTATGTCCAACAAGGTTTACGTCGTCGGCGTCGGCATGACGAAATTCGAGAAGCCCGGCCGCCGCGAAGGCTGGGACTACCCCGACATGGCGCGCGAGTCCGGGACCAACGCCCTGGCCGACGCGGGGATCGACTACCGCGAGGTGCAGCAGGGCTACGTCGGCTACGTCGCCGGCGATTCGACGTCCGGGCAGCGGG
>NZ_LZKH01000103.1:0-765 GCF_001672745.1 Mycobacterium sp. E1386 | reverse complement strand
ATCTCGACGATCTCGTTCGGCACCAAGACCGGCGAGATCGAGATGGACGGGCAGCGGGTCGCCGTCCCCGTCGCGACGGATCAGATGAAGATGATCGCCAAGCTGTCCGGCGGGCAGTCTTACACCGCCAGCAACGTCGCCGAGCTTTCCAAGAGCTACAACGCGATCGAGAAGGACATCGGCTACCGCACGGTGCCGGGGCCGGGCAGCGCCGGGTGGTTGCGCCTGGGCGTCATCACCGCCCTGATCGCGACGGCGCTGGCGCTGCTGATCAACCGGCGGCTCCCGGTCTGATCGCTCAGGAGGGCAGCCGGCGGTTGAGGAACAAGCCGGCCAGGATGGCGCCGGCCATCGCGACGGCCCCCAGCAGCATCCACGCCAGGCTGGCGTCGCCCTTGACGGTCTCGTAGCCGATCTGGCGCTGCAGGGTCGCATAGACGTTCTTCAGCGACTCGAGGCTGTCGGCGTGGAACGACTGGCCGTCGGTGATCTCGCAGATCTTCTGCAGCGTCTGATCGTCGACGGGAACGGGGATGGTGGCCCCCTCGTACTCGACGGTGCCGTACGGCGTCCCGAAGGAGATCGTCGAGATGGGCACGCCCTCGGCCTTGGCGGCCCGGGCCGCGGTGAACGCCCCGTCATGCGGATCGCTGGGGTTGGACGGCTTGTTCTCCTTGCCGTCGGAGAGCAGCACGATGCGGGCCGGCGGCGGGGTGTCGCCCCCGGTGATCGCGGTGGCGCGCACCGCGTGCAGGGCGGTGAAGA
>NZ_LZKH01000102.1:0-23026 GCF_001672745.1 Mycobacterium sp. E1386 | reverse complement strand
CGACGGCGAGCAGCAGCGCGGGGGCCAGCAGCTGAGGCGCCGTGGCCAGGATCTCGAGGATGTGCGTCGGCCAGTCGAACAGCGCGAGCTGAACGATGTACTGGAAGGCCAGCGCAGGATTGTGCACCAGGTAATAGCCGAACTGTTCGAAGTCTTCGAGAAGTTCCAGCGCTCGAACGACCCACCAGATCGGCTGGCTCGCGTTCGTGTAGGCGTCGTAGGGCAGTCCGTTGACGGTGCCCTGCGCGGGGTCCCAGTTGATGCCGAGGTTCTTCAAGATCTGCGCAATGAAGTCATCGAGCGGATTGTCGATCGTGGGGTCGTGGGCGACATTCGACGAGTCACCGGATGAGGCATCGGATTTCACGATCTGCGGCGCTGGATCGGGGGGCGGTGTCGACGCCACGGCCGCCGTGGAGATCGCTTGATAGGTGGTCATGGTGGTGGCCGCCTGCACCCACATCCGCGCGTAGTCCGCCTCGTTCACCGCGATCGGAACAGTGTTGATGCCAAAGAAGTTCGTCGCGACCAGGGCGCCGTGCACGACGTGGTTTGTCGCCAGCTCGGGCAGCGTCGGCATCGCCGCCAGCGCCGCCGTGTAGGCGGCCGCGGCGGTCTCGTGCTGAGCGGCCGTCGCGGCGCTGTGCGCGCTGGCCTGCGTCAGCCACGCGAGGTAGGGCGCATGCGCGGCCACGTACGACTCCGCGCTGGGCCCCTCCCATGAGCTGGCCTGCGCCGCGGCCAAGGTGCCGCTGAGTTGTGTTGCGGCCGAGGCGTATTCGGTGCTCAGTTCGGACCATGTCGCCGCGGCCGCGAGCAGCGACGCCGGACCGGGCCCGCTGCTGAGCAACGCGGAGTGCACCTCCGGTGGCGAGGCCATCCAGATCGGCGCCGTCATGGGTCTCCTCGGGCTGGAAGGGGTACCAGGCAGAGGAGAGCTTAATGAAAATGATTTCCGTTATCAACTCGTCAGGGCGTACCGCGTGCCCGCGCTAGACCAACGGGCGCCCCGTCCTGATCCGGCGGTCGACGTCGGCCAGCAGCACGTTGAACGGAAACCGCCGAATGAACCGCGGCAAGCACCGGTTCACCACGGCCAACGTCGCGATGAGCCGGTCGAAGCGACGTTGCCTGGTGGCGTCCCAGGGCAGCCGCATCTCATCGCGGAACCGCTGCGGCAGAAAGCCCGTGGTGATCAACAACGGAAGCCTGTCGGCGAGGCGCTGCAGCGGTCCGGGCAAGGCGAGCCCCGGGACGCGGGACGCGGCGATCGGATACAGGTACTCGCGCACGGCGTCGTCGATGCGGACCTTGTCCAGCGACTCCTGCCAGTACCGGTCGAACGCGGCCCGGTCCGGCGGCCACATCTCCGGCGGCACCTGCAGCGTGGTCGCCAGCGCCATGCCCTCGCGGTAGTGCCGGTCGGCCTCCTCCCCGTCCAGCTCGCCGATGAACATGCGGTAGATGTCGACCCCGCCCTTGTACAGGCAGGCCCCCACCCACAGCTGCAGATCAGGGTCGAAGGCGTTGTACTGCACCGGGCTTTCGGGGGTGGAGTAAACCTGGGCGTGAGCCCGGTTCACGGCGCGGCGGAAGGCCTCCTTCTGAGCGTCGCTGCCGTTGGTCGCCACCGCCAGGTAAGTGAACGTGGTGCGGGCACGCTTGATCGGATGCAGGTCGACGCGGCCGCTTTCGACGCGGCTCTCCATGACGCCGTAACCGACGCCGGGCCGCGCCAGCTGCATGATCACGTTCGCCGGGCCGGCTAAAAGCGCGACGCCCATCAACCCCTCGTCGATCCCGAGCGGCCGCCGGCGGTGACGCCGCCGTGCGGGCAATGGCCGCGGCGCATCGGCGACGCCGCGCTCGACGTGTCGAGCCGGTTCGTGAACGGCCTCGTGTATCGCCATGGTCAGACCTCCCGCGGCGGAGCACGCTAATGTGCGAACGCCTGTTTCCTGATATTGTCGCGGCGTCGCGTTGGTGTCAAGATGGTTCGCATGAAACCCTCGAGCGCGCGGCCGTACCGTGGCGTCGAGGCCGCGCAGCGGCTGGCAACGCGCCGCAACCGGCTCCTGTCCGCGGGTCTGGAGCTACTCGGCGCGGAGCAACAGAGCATCTCCGCGGTCACCGTCCGCGGCGTCTGCCGCCAGGCCGGCCTCGCGGCGCGGTACTTCTACGAAAGTTTCGCCGACAAAGACGAATTCGTCGCCTCCGTGTTCGACTGGGTGATCGCCCAACTGACCGCCACCACCCAGGCCGCGGTGGCGGCGGTGCCTCCGCCCGAGCAGACCCGCGCGGGCATGGCCAACATCGTCCGCACCATCGCCGACGACGCCCGCATCGGTCGCCTGCTGTTCAGCACGCAGCTGGCCGATCCCGTGATCGTGCGCAAGCGCGCCGAGTCCAGCGCAATGTTCGCCATGCTGTCCGGCCAGCACGCCGGAGACGCGCTGCGCGTCCCCGCAAACGACCGCATCAAGGCCGCGGCGCACTTCGTGGTCGGTGGCGTCGGGCAGACAATCAGCGCCTGGCTCGCCGGCGATGTCCGACTCGAGCCGGACGAGCTCGTCGATCATTTGGCGGCACTGCTCGACGAGCTCGCCGAACCCAACTTGTACCGACTCACGGAGACGGCGGCGAAGCCGCGGGGGAAGCCGTGACGCGTGTCCTCACACCGGGCAAGCGGTATGCCACCCCGTGGTGGCGGTAAGCGAGAAGTCGCTCAACGCGGCCGAGATGTGTTGCCGTAAATCGGCCTTCGAATTGGGACGACCCAGCTCGAAGGCAAGAAACGAGATGAAGACCCGGCCATGCACCCTTCCCGACAACAACGCCAGCGCCCCGTTGGTGCGGTACATGGTCGCGGTGGTCACCCCCGGGTACACGGTCTTCATGGCGAAGTAATCGGCGTCGGTGCCGTCCGGGAGGTTGACGGCTCGGTCCACCGATCCGAGGTTGGACGACACGACGGTGATCGCGCTGCCGGTAACCACGCCGATCAATCGCCGCATGACGCGTTTTGGAATCAGGGGAACCAGCGGCAGCAACGCCCAGCGCTCGTCGGGCTCATCGTGGTGGCGGGACAGCGCTTCCTTGATCCTCGCGCGGATTTCACGCAAATCCCTCCTCGCCGGTGCGGGGTCGACCGTGATATCCACGTTGACGACCGCATTGGCCCGGGTGTCACCGGGGGTACGCTCGTTGACCGGCATCCCCACATTGACCGTGCCGTCGGCGGCGACCCGTCCCACTCGCCCGGCGAGGTGGGCCGCCAAACCCGCGAGCAGGGCGTTGCTCGTTCCGCCGAGCGTGGTTGCGCGCGCGTCCCATTCGTCGGCATCGATGAAGACCGTTGCCATGGGCAGCGTGATGCGTTCGTCGGGCCCGGTGAGCGGAACGTGCCGCTTGGTGTCCGGTGACGCGGCGGCTGCACGGCCGGCCCGGGCCATGCGTGCCGCCGCAACGACGGCCCGACCCACATCCGTTGTGTCTCGCGCGGTTTGGCGCGCGTCCTCACACAGCGCCCGCCACCGCCCCCGCGAAGCCGGCGCGGGCCAGCCGATGGCGTCGTCGCGGCCGCACGCCGCGTCCGCCAACGCCTCGCACAGCCCGACGCCGTCGGTGAGGCAATGAGTTACCACCAGGCTCACCGCCGCGCCCCCATCGTTCAGTGGGAGCACTCCCAGGTGCCAACCGGGGCCACGCTCGGCATCCGGCCGCCTGGCCGCCTGCTCGTCCAGCCAGTCGTCGATCTCGTCGCGCGGCCGCGGCGTTGCGACGATATCCAGGTCGGGCTGATCGTGGGGCGCTACCCAACGATGCCGGCCGAACGGCAAGGGGGACCGTTCGATGCGCCGACGCAGCCGTCCCCGGCCGAGATGGTGATGGAAGGCTCGCAGCCCGTCCATGTCGACGGCGCGGTCGTACACCCAAATACATTGGAGCACGCTGGTAGTCGATGTCGCTCGCTCCCCGAGGAATAGGGTCTGGTCGGCCAGGTCCAACAGGTTGTTCATCGCTAGGCCGCCTCGTCGTCGTTCTCCGTCGGCGCGATCACCCCCGGCTCGTCGGTGGGCTCGACGATGCGGGTAAACATCTGACCCAGCGTCGCGATGTAGCGGCCGACCGACTCGCGCGCAATCGCGTTGTCCGGAAAGGACATTGTCACCGTGGTTCGTTCGACGTGCCGGTTGATCCACATGTTGATCCCGCCGGCGGACAGATTGTCGCCATAGGTCCCGAAATTCATCTCCGCCCACATCCCGACGAGGGGTATTTTCCGGAAGTCGAGGAAAGAGACCATCATAGGCAGCTGTGTTGGCAACTTGATGGCCAGCCCATCCAGCGTCGCCAACTCCAAGACCCGTTCGACCGGCACGGCGGCGAGGTCCTTGGCGGCATCGAAAGACTTCTGTGCCGCCCGCGCCGCCTCGGGGAACGAGTCGCCGGTCGTCGGCACGGAAACCGGGATCAGGCTGGCGAACCATCCCACGGTCATCGTGTCGATGCCCGGCGTCCGGGTGTCCCTGGCCGTGAATCCGTAATAGGTTTCCTTGCCGGTCAATGCGCGCTCCGCCAACGCTGTACACGCCAAGACTCCCCCGATGAAGCGGGCCCCGGCCGCGCAGCAGGCAGCGTCGAAAGACGCGGTCCCCGCGGCGTCCAACAACTCGACCGTCAACAGATCACCCTTGCAGCTGGCCCACGTGTCGCCCAGTGGCAGCGGAAAGCTCGGCCAGTCGCCGTCGGCCTCGCGCGCGAACGCGATCCAGTCCTTGATCTCCGGGGAGGACATGGTCAAGCCGGCCGCGTTCTCGCGCTGCCGCGCCGCGTAGTCGCGATAACTTCTGACCTCGGGGGGCACGGCGAGCTCACGCACTTGCGAGCCCGCCGCAAGTTCCTGGTATGTCAGGTGGACGTCGAGGAAAATCAGTGCGGCGGACAAGCCGTCGATGTGCAGGTGGTCGACGCTGGCGTAGAACGTGAAGTGGTCGGCCCCCTGGACGACTCCGTATGTGAAGCAACCCCATCCGAGGGTCTCGGGTGTCGTGGCCAGGACGTGCGTGCGCGCCTGGTCGGGGCTCATCGGTCCGAACGCCACGGGAGCGAAGTCGATGACCTCGGGGTCCTCGATCACCCGGCGGACGATGACGCCGTCCTCGAATTCAAACCAGCTGTGGTAGGTGTCCTGCCTACGGACATGCGAATTGATCGCGGCCGTCATCGCCGGCATGTCACACACACCGGGAATATCCCACGCCACGACCATCAGGCGGGGCAGCTGCCTGTTGAGCGCCTTGCCGTGGTAAGCGGTCCAGAGGTGTTGATTTTGTTGATAACTCGGGGCCGAATCGCTGCGCCGTGCGGCGCGAGCCGCTTCGTGCGCCGCGGGTGTGGCCATCCAGGTGGTCAGTGGGCCGTGCGGTGGCTGCCATTCGCTGATGCTTCCGAGTGCGACCATTTCTTGATCCTCGCCCTTCGCGATGCCTATTCCGTTGTGCGGCAAGGGGGTAGCGGAAGAGCCATCCGTAATGGCTCTTCTGCACAGCATGAATTCAATTTCGTATCGGGGATCTTTTGCGACGAATTTCCGTATGTTGGCCCGAACTTACGGTGTCGCTTGTACCCCCTGCCGCCGTTATTGCACGTTAGTACAGGAAGGTGAGGATTGGTGCGTTTTAGGAAGATTCGCAATCTCGTGCGATCGCGGCGCCAGGCCGGTAATCTTCTTTACCCTCACCGGGCCGACGCACGGGTCCGGCGCTTCGGCCTGGCGCGCCGAGCCAAATCGCGGCCGCCTCAGGGGAACAGCGGCAGTTCCCACAGTCGCATGCCGGGGTCCAGCAGCCACAACCGCATCATCGTGAGCCGCATCAGCCGTTGCGCGCTGAAAATCAGGAACACCGCCAGCGGCACCTCGACCAGCAGCGCGGTAGTCACCGACAGCCAGACGTCCTTGGGCCCGGCCGTCATCAGGTCGAACCAGGCGTCGCAAATCAGCAACACCCCGGTGGTGAACGCGGCCGGCACCAGCAGCTGGCGACGCAGGTACCCGAGCACCGCCGTCGCCACCATGAATCCGACCAGGAGAATGTCGAAGCCCACCCATGTCACGGGCCAGTTGTGGGCAACATAGTTCTCCGGCAACGTAACCGAGAGGTATCCCAGCCAGGGAACCATCGCCATCGAGCCGCCGACCATCAGACTCAACCGGATGCGCCGCACCCTGGCCAGCAGCGCCGGGTCGATCAAGTCGCCCACGGGCTGTTCGAGCCGAGAAATGAGCTGCCGTCGCTGCTGGGGCGTGAGCGCCGCGATCTGCGCGTCGGTCAGGATGCCGTCGGTCACGGGCGGCCGGCGACCACCGGAGGTCGGCGGTCCGCCGCGGTCTTGGGCACGGCCTGAGCATCGGTGGCATCGAATTCTTTGACCCAGCATGCGAATTCGAGGGTGATGCCATCGGGGTCCTGGAAGTAGAACGACCGCACGTACACCCCGGGATGCACCGTCGCGGACACTTGCATCGGGCTCTCGTCATGGTTGAGCACCGGGCCGACGCGCACCCCTTTGTCCTTGAGCCGCTGGCGGTAGGCATCGAACTTTTCGGCCGGCACGTGGAATGCGAGATGGTTCATGGTGCTCACCGCGCTGGTGATGTCGCCGATACCGGGGATGGCGCCCGGCGACGAGATGCCGGGCACCCGGTCGGGGGCGTCGGCGAACCAGAAGAATGCGACGCAGTCGCCGTTGCCGGCGTCGAAGAAGAAATGCTGGCCCGCCCCCCCGGGCAGGTCGAGGGACTTGATCAACGGCATGCCGAGGACCTTGGTGTAGAACTCCACGGTCCGAGCCATGTCCGAGCAGACCAGCGCGACGTGGTTGATCCCGCCGAGTTCGAATTCCGTGTTGGTGTTGTGTGGCTTGATCATCGCGCGGCTCCCCTCGGTCCCCGGCTTGAAGTCCTGGCCAAGTTGTATTTCTGAATCTAACATCGGCCTGAAGTTTGTTTCGAGATGTCCGATGCCAACAGGGCCGGTGAGATGACGCCTAACACCGACGCCGCAGGGGTTATCCGCGAGTTTGTCGGCCTGCCGTCGCCCACTGCCGGCCGCGCCGGCGCGGGTGGGCATCCTTGCCAGGGGCTGTACTACCGCGGGGTGGGACGCAAGCCGAAGGTGGCGATGATCGCCACGCACTACCAGATCGACTTTTCCGAGCATTACCTCGCCGACTACATGGCCACCCGCGGTGTCGGCTTTCTGGGCTGGAACACCAGGTTTCGCGGCTTCGAAAGCAGCTTCCTGCTCGACCACGCGCTGGTCGACATCGGCGTGGGGGTGCGCTGGCTGCGCGAAGTGCAGGGAGTGGAAACCGTTGTGCTGCTCGGCAACTCGGGCGGCGGATCATTGATGGCCGCATATCAGTCGCAGGCCGTGGAGCCGAACGTGACCCCG
The DNA here is from genome assembly GCF_001672745.1 of Mycobacterium sp. E1386. NCBI lineage: Bacteria > Bacillati > Actinomycetota > Actinomycetes > Mycobacteriales > Mycobacteriaceae > Mycobacterium > Mycobacterium sp. E1386. The sequence continues at coordinate 15,569 of NZ_LZKH01000102.1, read as the reverse complement.
CTGGACGGGATGCGTCCGGCCGCGGGCCTGACGGAGTTGCCGGCCGCCGACGGCTACGTGGCCACCGCCGCCCACCCCGGCCGACCCGACGTGTTGACGGCCTGGATGGATGGTGCCGTCGTCGACGAGAACGACCCCGTCGCCACCGATGCCGACCTCGACCTGTTCAACGAGCGCAACGGGCCGCCGTATTCACCGGAGTTCCTCACCCGTTATCGCCGGGCGCAGACCGCACGCAACCACGCCATCACCGACTGGGCCGAGCAGGAGCTCAAACGCGTTCGCGCAGCAGGCTTTTCCGACCGCCCGTTCAGCGTCATGCGCACCTGGGCCGATCCTCGCATGGTCGACGCCAGCATCGAGCCGACCAGGCGTCAACCGAACATGTGTTATGCGGGTGTTCCGGCCAAGGCGAACCGGTCGGCGTACGGCATCGCCGCCGCCTGCACCCTGCGCAACTGGCTGGGCATGTGGAGCCTGCGGGTGGCGCAGACCAGGGCCGAACCGCATTTGGCCCGGATCAGCTGTCCCGCCCTGGTGATCAACGCCGAGGCCGATACCGGGGTCTTTCCGTCCGATGCCCAACGGATTTTCGTCGCGCTCGCCGGCCCCGACAAGACGCAGGCGTCGATCGACACCGACCACTACTTCACCACCCCGGCCGCTCGTGGGGAGCAGGCCGACATCATCGCGAAGTGGATCGCCAAGCGGTTCCACTGAGGAGCCCACCACGGACACCATTGGGTCTGGCACGCCCGGCGACCCCGGTAGTCAACCAACCGACCGGTTGTTAGTTTGGAGGGTGCCTGGCCAAGGCGAACCCCTAAAGCATGGGAAGGCGACCAATGCCGATCGCTATCACTCCTGAGCATCAAGACCTGGCCGATTCGGTGCGGTCGCTGGTGGCGCGCATCGCGCCGTCGGAGACGTTGCACGCGGCAATGGAGACACCCATCGACAATCCCCCGCCGTACTGGCGGGCCGCGGCCGAGCAAGGCCTGCAGGGTCTGCATCTGGCCGAGTCCGTGGGCGGGCAGGGTTTCGGCATCCTCGAGTTGGCCGTCGTGCTGGCCGAGTTCGGCTACGGTGCGGTGCCGGGCCCCTTCGTGCCGTCGGCGATCGCCAGCGCACTGATCTCTGCCAACGACCCGAACGCGAAGGTGCTCTCCGAGTTGGCCTCCGGCGCCGCCATCGCCGCCTACGCGATGGACTGCTGCGGACTGACCGCCACGCGCCAGGGCGACACACTGGTGCTGCGCGGCGAGGTCCGCGCGGTTCCGGCGGCTGCGCAGGCCTCCGTGCTGTTGCTCCCGGTCGCGATCGACAGCGGCGAGGAATGGGTGGTGGTGCGCGCGGAGGAGCTTGAGATCGAGCCCGTGAAAAGCCTTGATCCGCTGCGGCCCGTCGCCCACGTTCGGGCCAACGCCGTCGAGGTCGGGGCCGACGCCGCGTTGTGCAACCTGAGCATGGCGACAGCGCACGCGCTGATGACGACGCTGCTGTCCGCCGAGGCGATCGGGGTGGCGCGCTGGGCGACCGACACCGCGTCCCAGTACGCCAAGATCCGTGAGCAGTTCGGCAGGCCGATCGGTCAGTTCCAGGCCATCAAGCACAAGTGCGCCGAGATGATCGCCGATACCGAGCGGGCCACCGCGGCGGTGTGGGACGCCGCCCGCGCTATCGACGAGGCGCGCGAAAACGGTTGGGATATAACGGGTTCCAAGGTTGAGTTCGCTGCCGCCGTCGCGGCGACACTGGCGCCGGCGGCCGCTCAACGGTGCGCTCAGGACTGCATTCAGGTGCACGGCGGGATCGGCTTCACGTGGGAGCACGACACGAACGTGTACTACCGCCGGGCGCTGATGCTGGCCGCCTCGTTCGGCCGCAACTCGGAGTACCCGCAGAAGGTGGTGCACACCGCGACCAGCACCGGGGTGCGGGCGGTCGACATCGACCTCGACCCCGACACCGAGAAGCTGCGGGAGGAGATCCGGGCCGAAGTGGCCGCGCTCAAGGCGATGGAGCGCGCCGAGCGCAAGGTCGCCATCGCCGAGGGCGGCTGGACGCTGCCGCACCTGCCGAGACCGTGGGGCCGCGCCGCCAGCCCGGTCGAGCAGATCATCATCGCCCAGGAGTTCACCGCCGGCCGGGTCAAGCGCCCACAGATGGGCATTGCGACGTGGATCATCCCGTCGATCGTCGCGTTCGGGACCGAAGAGCAGAAACAGCGTTTCCTGCCGCCGACCTTCCGCGGCGACATGATCTGGTGTCAGCTGTTCTCCGAGCCGGGAGCCGGATCGGACCTGGCCGGGCTGAGCACCAAGGCCACCCGAACGGACGGCGGCTGGCGCATCACCGGCCAAAAGATCTGGACGACGGCGGCGCAGCTCTCCCAGTGGGGCGCTCTGCTGGCGAGGACCGACCCGAACGCTCCGAAGCACAACGGGATCACCTACTTCCTCCTGGACATGAAGAGCGAAGGCGTCGAGGTGAAGCCGCTGCGCGAGCTGACCGGGAACGCGATGTTCAACACCGTCTACATCGACGACGTGTTCGTACCGGACGAATGCGTGCTGGGCGAAGTGAACCGGGGGTGGGAGGTCAGCCGCAACACCCTTACCGCGGAACGCGTTTCCATCGGCAGCAGCGAGGCGAACTTCCTGGCCACTCTGGGCCAGTTCGTCGAGTTCGTTCGCGACGGGCAGTTCGACCCGATCGCACAACACCGAGCCGGTCAGTTGATCGCCGAGGGTCACGCCGCCAAGGTGCTGAACCTGCGCTCCACGCTGTTGACTCTGGCCGGCGGGGATGCCATGCCGTCCGCTGCCATCTCCAAGTTGCTCTCGATGCGCACCGGCCAGGGCTACGCGGAGTTCGCGGTGTCCTCGTTCGGCACCGACGCCGCCATCGGCGACACCGGCGAGCTACCCGGCAAATGGGACGAATATCTGTTGGCGAGCCGGGCCACGACCATCTATGGCGGCACCTCCGAGGTGCAGCTGAACATCATCGCCGAGCGACTGCTCGGGCTTCCCCGCGATCCCTAACTGCCACTTCCGATTTGGCCCGGGGAGAGAGGGCCATGCCGACCTGAGGGGTGGTCAGGCCGGCATGGTTCCCCCCCATCCCGTGGGCCGGTCAACCTAGAAATGGATCGGCACGTCGAGGTTGACCGGTTGCCACGGGGAGGTGGTTCACCACCACCAGTTCCACCAGTGCCCGGGGGCCCAGAATCCGCGGTTGCCCGAACCCCAACCGGGGTGACCTCCGCCGCCCCATCCGTGGCCGCCCCATCCATGACCGCCATGACCCCCGCCTGGACGGTCGGGAATGATGCCGGGCCCCCCGGGCGTACCGTGCGGACCGGCGGTGGTGAAGCTGGTGTCGGGACCTGGTACCGGGGCCGCCTGTGCGGCGGGGCTGGCGCCGAACAGCAGCGCTCCCGCCACCGCTGAAGCACCCAGTGCGCCCACGGCCGGGCCGCGTAACGATCGTGCAGAGATCGCCATCGCAAGCTCCTTCCAGGACCTGATGCCGACAAACAAAACGTTAGCCAGAACTTTCCCGGCAAACAACGTTGCTACACGGAAATGACGCTGTGAATTATGTAACAAATGGGTCAATTGCTCTGTGCAGATCGCAGCGATTTGAATTTAATGATTTCCATAAATCAGGAAATCGGCGGCTACTGACTTACGGAGCATCCGAATTTATGCTGGTAGAAAGCCATCTACTGACATACTGGTTTGCACGCCTCCGTATCAGCGGATCCGCTGAATTACGACACCAAATCCCCCGCCGAACCGAATTCTTCCATTCGCAATTCCCGGCGCCCATCAGCGCGTGGACAGCTATCCGCACAAATTTGCTGTAAGAAACCGCTGCTGCGGCGCCTGCCATCGACGCGGCCGGTCCGCGGCCCGGCGGCGCGACTTACGCCGTCGTCGGTGGAAGAATCAGTATTGTCACACTGAAGCGCTGATTTACTGATTGGCCACTCATCGGAGGACGACCGCCGCAGTGAACTTCAACCCCAGCCACATCGGACCCGGCGCCGGAACGTTCCGGGGCCCCGGTCCGTCGGCCACACCGGCAGGAGACGCCGCACCGACCGAGCGCCTCACCGGGCTCGGGCAGCAGGGCGCCCACCGGATCGTCAGCCAGCCGGCGGCCAACCAGGCGGGCCGGGGCCAGCGGACGCGCCGCACCGTCGACCTTCCGGCGGCCACCCACCGCGCCCTCGACATCTGGCAGCGCGAGGCCGCCGACCGCCTGGGAGTCGCCCGGGTGACCGGACAGGAGGTCCTCACCGCGCTCATCGACCAGCTGCTGGTCGACCCCAAACTCGCGGCGCAGATCACCCGCGCCATCAAAGACCGGCGCTGACCCCGACGGCGGACAGCGGCTAGTCGACCTCCATCTCACGCAACTCGCGCTTGAGGATCTTGCCCGTCGGGTTACGCGGCAGCTCGTCCAGGAAGACCACCTCGCGCGGCACCTTGTAGCGGGCGAGATGGTCGCGGACGTAATGCTTGATGGTGTCCTCGTCGACGTCGGAGCCGTCCTTCTTCACGACGAAGGCGCGCAGCCGGTGTCCCCACTCCTTGTCCTCGACGCCGATCGCGGTCGCCTCGACCACTTCGGGGTGCCCGCTGATCAGGTCCTCGACCTCAGCGGGGAACACGTTCTCGCCGCCGGAGACGATCATCTCGTCGTCGCGGCCGCTGACGTACAGCAGCCCGTCCTCGTCGAAATAGCCGACGTCACCGGACGACATGAGGCCGTCGATGATCTGCTTGTGGCCGCCGCCGGTATAGCCCTCGAACGGGAAGGCGTTGCCGACGAAGATGCGCCCGACCTCACCCTGCGGCTTCTCCTTGCCGTTGTCGTCGAGGATTTTGACCTTCACGCCCTTGACCACCGGGCCGACCGTGGACGCGTTCTTCTCCAGGTCCTTCGGTCCCGCGATGGTGGCGAAAGCGATCTCGGTCGAGCCGTACATGTTGTAGATGACCGGGCCGAGATCCTTCAGCGCGCGGCTGGCCAGCTCGGCGCCCAGCTGCGAGCCGGAGATGAACACGATCTTCAGGCTGGACAGGTCCGGCTTCTTGTCCATCTTTTCGACGGCGTCGAGGATCCGCGACAGCATGACCGGCACCACCACCATGGCGGTCACCTTGTGCTTCTCGATGTCCTCGAGGACGAGCGGCGGCTTGAATTTGCGCCGCAGCACCAGCGTCGATCCGAGGAACATCGCGATGGTGCCGTGCAGAAAACCCAGCGCGTGAAACATCGGGGCCGGCAGCGAGGTCACCTCGTTGGCCTTGAACGGCACGTGCGACAGGATGCCCCCGATCGGCGCCAGCGTGGGCGGGGTGCTGCGGTTCGCCCCCTTCGGGGTGCCGGTGGTGCCGCTCGTCAGGATGATGATCGACGAGTGCTTGCTCGCCTTGGGGGCGGGTTCCTTGCTGCTGCGCTCGATCAGGTCGGCCAGTGTTTCGTCCTTGCTGCCCGACGGCTCGTCGGCGTCGGGGTTGGTGCCCAGCGCGCGCAGGAAGCCCAGTTCCGGCTCGGCCTTGCTGACGGCCTTGGTGTATTCGTCGTCGTAGATGATCAGCTTGGCGCCCTCGCGTTCCGCCACCTCTTTGATTTGCGGGCCGGAGAACTCGCTGTTGAGCAGGATGATGCGGGCGCCGACCCGGGCGGCGCCGAAGTACGCGATCAGGAACCAACGGGTGTTGCGCGCCAGGATCGCGACCCCGTCGCCGCCCTTGACGCCCATCTCGAGCAGGCCGTTGGCCACCGCGTGGGCCGCGTCATCGAGCTCCTTGAAGGAGAACTCGCCGTCTTCGTCGATGCACGCCGCGCGGTCGGGGTGGCGTCGGGCGTTCAGCGACGGCAGCATGCCGAACTCGCCCCACTTGTAGATGTCGTTCGCCATCGCGGCGTAGTTCTGCGGCGGTTCCAGCCGGAAGGCGCCCGCCTCGAAGATCTTGCGCACGTAGTGCAATTCAGCCGAGCCACGTTCCAGGTACTGCTGAACCTTGGCAACCGCCTGCCCGGGCAGGCCAATCAGATTAGGCATCCATCCACCCTATGTGACGTCCGTCGCATTCCGAGGGGTAAGTACCCACCGACTTACGATGATGAACATGGGTCCGGTTTCGCTCGAGGTGGCCGGGCGTCAGGTCACGATCACCCACCCGGACAAGGTGGTGTTCGAAGCCCACGGCGGCGCGGGGCCGCACACCAAACTCGACCTGGTCCGCTACTACCTGTCTGTGGCCGAGGGGGCGCTGCGCGGCGTTGCCGGCCGGCCGATGATCCTCAAGCGCTTCGTCAAGGGGATTTCCGAGGAAGCGGTGTTTCAGAAGCGCGCGCCGAAGAATCGGCCCGACTGGGTGGACGTCGCCGAATTGCGCTACGCGCGGGGCACTTCGGCCGCCGAGGCCGTCATCCACGACGCCGCCGGCCTGGCATGGGCGGTCAACCTGGGCTGCGTCGACCTCAACCCGCACCCGGTGCTGGCCGACGACCTCGACCATCCTGACGAACTGCGGGTCGACCTGGATCCGATGCCCGGGGTCCCCTGGCGGCGGATCGTCGACGTCGCGCTGGTGGCCCGCGAGGTGCTGGAGGACTACGGCCTGACCGCGTGGCCGAAGACTTCCGGGAGCCGCGGTTTTCACATCTACGCGCGGATCGCCCCCCGCTGGGAATTCCGGCAGGTGCGGCTGGCCGCCCAGACCGTGGCCCGCGAGGTCGAGCGGCGGGCGCCCGACGCGGCGACCAGCCGGTGGTGGAAGGAAGAACGCGAAGGGGTGTTCGTCGACTTCAACCAGAACGCCAAGGACCGCACGGTCGCGTCGGCGTACTCGGTGCGGGCGACTCCGGACGCCCGGGTGTCGACGCCGCTGCTGTGGGACGAAGTCACCGAGCGCCTTCCCGAGGAATTCACCATCGACACCGTGCCCGGCCGGTTCGCCGCGATGGGTGACCCGTGGGCGGGGATGGACGACGCGGTCGGCGAGCTCGACCGGCTGCTGGTGCTGGCCGAGGAGATGGGTCCCCCCGAGCGCGCGCCGAAGGGATCGGGCACGTCCGACGGCCGGCGCCGGTCGGTGATGCCGCTTATCGAGATCGCCCGCACCAAGACCAAGGACGAGGCGCTGGCCGCGCTGGACACCTGGCGCGACCGCCACCCGGACGCGTCTCGCCTGTTGCAACCGGTCGACGTCCTGGTCGACGGCATGCGGGGCCCGAGTTCGATCTGGTATCGGATCCGGATCAACCTGCAGCATGTGCCGGTTGGCCAGCGACCTCCGCAGGAGGAACTGATCGCCGACTACAGCCCCTGGGAGGGTTACGGCGGTAAGCAGAAGCCGTCGAGCTGAGGGGCGGTTACACCCCGGCCCGCGCCAACGCGTGGTAGGCGTTGCCCTTTCGCAGGTAGCAGTACCAGGTGACCACCAGCAGGGCCAGGAAGAAGCCCACGTAGAACCGCAGCGCGGGTTCGATGCTGCCGAAGTGCGATTTCGACCAGGCGTACGCCAGCGGCACGACGAAACCGCCGAAGGCGCCGATCGACGAGATCACGCCCAGGGCGCCGGCGGCCTGGCGCCGCATGTGCGCCATGGTGTCGGGATCGCCGCCGGCGAGCTGCCCCTTGATCACGAAGATCCTCGAGATCATCCGGTAGGTCGAACCGTTGCCGATGCCGGTCGCGACGAACAAGAACATGAAGCTGGCGAAGAACAGCGGCAGATTCTTGGCGTTGACCGACCACAGCGCCGCCGTGGCGCCCGCGGCGAGCATGACGAAGCTGACCGCGGTGATCCGCGCGCCGCCGATCCGGTCGGCGAGTTTGCCACCGAGGGGCCGGATGACCGAGCCGATCGCCGCACCGAGGAATGCCCAGGTCAAAGCGATGTCACCCCGACCGAACACCGTCTTGAGCAGGGTCGGGAAGGCCGCCGAGTAGCCGATGAACGAGCCGAACGTGCCGATGTAGAGCAGCGACATGACCCAGGTGTCGGGATGCCGCAGCGACTGCCAGACCGGCCGCACGTCCGCCTTCGCCTCGGACAGGTTGTTCATGAAGAGAAACGCGCACACCGCGGCCGCCACGGCCAGCGGCACGTAGAACAGGCCGGCGCGCGCCAGCGCCACCCCGCCGCCGGCGACGACGATGGGCGGGATGATCTTCTGCACCACCGCGACGCCGATGTTGCCGCCGGCCGCGTTGAGGCCCAGCGCCCAGCCCTTGTCCTTCTCCGGGTAGAAGAACGAGATGTTGGCCATCGACGAGGCGAAGTTGCCGCCACCGAAGCCTGCGGTCGCGGCGACCGCCACCAGGACGCCGAACGAGAGGCCGGGATGGCTGACCGCCCAGGCCAGCAGCACGCACGGGATCAGCAGCAACGCGGCCGAAATCGTCGTCCAGTTGCGACCGCCGAAGAGCGGGACCGCGAAGGTGTACGGCAGGCGCAGGAAGGCGCCGACCCCGCTCGGGACGGCGACCAGGCACAGCGCCTGGCTGGCCGTCAGCGCCCAGCCGGACGCGGACGGATGCCCGTGGGGTCCCGCGGTCATCTGGACCACCACGATGCTCCACAGCATCCACACGCTGAATCCGACGTGCTCGGCGAAGATCGAGAAGATCAGGTTGCGGCGGGCGATCGGCTTGCCGGTCGTCTCCCAGAACGCGGGGTCTTCGGGCCGCCAGTCGTCGATCCAGTGCCCGCCCCGGTGGCGCGGGCGAGGAGGCGCGGGCGCCAGGACCGGGGCGATCTGATCTTCAGAGGTCGTGGTAGTCACGCCCCGACGTTAGGAAAGGACTGTTACCGGGCCGCGTGGCCACAGTTACGCCGGAGATACGTGGATCTCGCAACGGCCCCTGGGCCGCTGTAACAACTTTGTCGGACCTTTTCGCACCCGAAATGCGGGAGAATCGCCCCATGCAGGCGACTGACCAGCCCCTCGGGCTGCGGGAACGCAAGAAGATCAAGACCCGCCATGCCCTCCGCCGCGAGGCGTTGCGGTTGTTCGACGCGAACGGCTACGGCGCCACCACCGTCGAACAGATCGCCGACGCCGCGGATGTGTCACCCAGCACGTTCTTCCGGTACTTCGGATCCAAGGAGTCGCTGCTGCTGGCCGACGACCTCGATCCGCTGATCCTCGCCGCGTTCGAAGCCCAGCCGCCGGAGCTGTCGCCGAGCCAAGCCATCCGCCGCGCCTACGCCACGACGATGGCCGGTCTATCGCCCGAGCAATTGGAGTTCGAGAACACCCGTCAGCGGCTGATCTTCTCGATACCCGAGCTCAAGGCCGCCCTCTACGACGAGTACTACCGCACCGTGAACGTCATGGCGGAGGCCATCGGTCGCCGGATCGGCCGTGACGCAACCGATTTCGAGGTCCGCGTGTACGTCGGCGCGATGGTCGGGGCCATGATGGCGGCGTTCGACAGCGCGCCGAAAACGGCCGAAACCATCTATCGGGCGCTGGACTTCCTGGACGCCGGCATGCCGCTGGGCTGAGCGCGCAACCGCGCGGCGATGCCCCGGCGGGCAGGGAACGCGATAATCTCACGCGATGCGTCAGGGTTGGAATCGACGGGGATTCTTGCAGCTCGCAGGGGCTGCGACGGTCGCCGCGGCCGCCGGGGCCCCGGCGGCGTGCTCGTCGGGCAAACCGTCGTCCGATGCCTCCGGCGGCAAATCGGTGACCATCAACCACCTGTTCGGGCAGACCGTGGTCAAGGAACCCCCCAAGCGCGTGGTCAGTGCCGGCTACACCGAGCAGGACGACCTGCTCGCGGTCGGCGTGGTGCCGATCGCGGTGACCAACTGGTTCGGTGACCAGCCGTTCGCGGTGTGGCCGTGGGCCCAGCCCAGGCTCGGCGGGGCGCAGCCGGTGGTGCTGAACCTCGACAACGGGATTCCGGTCGACCAGATCGCGGGCCTCAAACCGGATTTGATCGTGGCCACCAACGCGGGCGTGGACGCCGACACCTATCAGAAGCTCTCCGCGATCGCACCGACCCTGCCGCAGTCGGACGGCGACGCCTTCTTCGAACCGTGGAAGGAGCAGGCCACCGCCATCGGCCAGGCGGTCTTCCAGGCCGACCAGATGAAGTCGCTGATCGCCGCCGTAGACCAGAAATTCACCGCCGTCGCCAAGGAACACCCGGCCTGGACCGGCAAGAAGGCGTTGCTGATGCAGGGCACGCTCTGGCAGGGCACCGTCGTCGCGACCATGGCCGGCTGGCGCACCGACTTCCTGAACCAGATGGGGCTGGTGATCGCCGACAGCATCAAACCGTTCGGCACCGACCACCGCGCCGTCATCCCGCGCGATCACGTCAGGGCGGTGCTCGATTCCGCCGATGTGGTCATCTGGACAACCGAGAACCCCGACGACCAAAAGGCATTGCTCGCCGACCCCGACGTGGCGGCCTCCCAGGCCACCGCGCAGAACCGGCACATCTTCACCACCAAGGAGCAGGCCGGCGCGATCGCCTTTTCCTCGCCGCTGAGCTATCCCTTGGTCGCCGACCAACTCCCCCCGCAACTGGGCAAAATCCTCGGTTAGATCCCGTCCGCGCCAGCGGCGTTTGAGTGTTTGCTAAGGCAGCTCTGGCAGTGTTCGAAAATCCGTCGCTCGCCCCTCGCCCGGTCGGCGATGGGGAGGTTACCGTCGAGTAATGAGCGTGACGGACCTTACCGACAACGTGTCCAAGGGCCTGCCGACGGAGCTGGTCGGCAACACGGTTCTGGACTTCGGCGACAACGCGCTGATGCTGCAATGCGGCAGCACTGCCGAGGTATTGGCGTGGGCGGCGCATTTGCGCGCCGAGGCGTTGCCCGGCGTCGTCGACGTCGTCCCGGCCGCCCGCACGGTTCTGGTGAAGCTGGACGGTCCCCGCCGCCAAGGGGTGATCCGCCAGCGGCTGCGCAAGATGCGCGTCACCGCCGAGGAGCTCGCCGCGCCGGATCGCCGTGCCGATGTGGTCATCGACGTCGTCTACGACGGCCCGGACCTCGCGGAGGTCGCCGGCCACACCGGGCTGACCATCCCGCAGGTGATCGACGCACACACCGGTTCGCTGTGGCGGGTCGGATTCAGCGGGTTCGCCCCGGGTTTCGCGTACCTGGTCGACGGCGACGCGCGCCTTAGGGTGCCGCGCCGTGGCGAGCCACGCACCTCGGTGCCCGCCGGCTCGGTCGGCCTCGCCGGTGAATTCAGCGCGATATACCCGCGCCAGTCGCCCGGCGGCTGGCAACTGATCGGCCGCACCGACGCGGTCCTGTGGGACCTTGAACGGCCCGAGCCGGCGCTGCTGACGCAGGGCATGTGGGTTCAGTTCCGGGCCGTCTGAGTTAAGGAGATCGCCGTGAGCACCCTCGAGGTTCTTCGCACCGGACCGCTCGCCGTCGTCCAGGACCTGGGCCGGCCCGGACTCGCCCACCTCGGCGTGAGCCGGTCCGGGGCCGCCGACCGTCGCGCACACCAGTTGGCCAACCGCCTGGTGGCCAACCCCGATGACCGCGCGACCGTCGAGGTGACGTTCGGCGGTTTCGCGGCAAGGGTCCGGGGCGGCGACATCGACATCGCCGTGACGGGAGCCGACGCCAACCCGACCGTCAACGGAATTGAGTTCGGCACCAACAGTATTCAGCACGTTCGCGATGGCCAAACGATCACCCTGGGCACTCCCCGCGCCGGGCTGCGGACGTACCTGGCGGTGCGGGGCGGGTTCGCCGTGGAGCCCGTGCTCGGCTCGCGCAGTTACGACGTGATGTCGGCCATCGGCCCGTCGCCGCTGCGGGCGGGCGATCAGCTCCCGGTCGGCGAGCACACCCCCGACTACCCCGAACTCGATCAGGCGCCGGTGGCGGCGATCACCGGCAACACGGTCGAGCTGGCGGTGGTGCCCGGGCCGCGCGACGATTGGTTCGTCGACCCCGATGTCCTGGTGCACAACGATTGGGTGGCATCCGATCGCAGCGATCGCGTGGGAATGCGGTTGGTCGGCCGCCCCCTGCAGTACCGCTACCCGGACCGCCAGCTGCCCAGCGAGGGCACCACCCGCGGCGCGATTCAGGTGCCGCCCAACGGTTTACCGGTAATCCTCGGGCCCGACCACCCGGTAACCGGCGGCTACCCGGTGGTGGGCGTGGTGGTCGACGAGGACATCGACAAAATCGCCCAGGTGCGCCCCGGACAGTCGGTGCGCCTGCACTGGTCACGCCCGAGGGTTCTGGTGGGCGCCCAGCCTCAGTCCGGCGTCGCGGTCTTGCCGTTTTCCTAGCCGGAATGTATTCCAGCTCACATAGAATCGCGGGATCGGCCCGAATCACTTGAAACGGGCGGCCATTTCGGTGTTTGCGGCCTACAGGGTTTTACCAGACAACTGGTAATCAACTTACAGCCGATTCGGGCCGGATTGAGTTGACCCAACCGTGTCTCGAATGTGAGCATCGAAATGCACGGCGGGGCATCCCTCTTCATTCGGGGCGCCCACTCTTCTTCCCGTTGTGCGGCTGAATGGGGCCTGACGAGAGGGAATCTTATGCACGCCACCTCGCGCAGTGTCATCGACACGGCTCCGGTCGGCCTGCTCTCGCCATCCCAAGGCGCACAACCGGATTCACCGACAGTCTTCCGGAAGTGAGCACCGCCCCGTGACGAAAGGCGACACTCGGATGGCCCGCAATCACCACATCGCGGACTGGAATCCAGAAGACACGGCGGCCTGGGAGGCCGGCAACAAGAAGATCGCGCGCCGCAATCTGTTGTGCACCATCGCGGGCGACCACGTCGCCTTCTCGATCTGGACGCTGTGGCCCGTCATGGCGCTGTTCATGCCCGCGCACGTCTACGGCTTCTCCGCCGGCGACAAGCTGCTGCTGGGCGCCGTCGCCACCCTGGTCGGCGGCCTGGCCCGGATTCCCTACACCCTAGGCATTGCCACCTTCGGTGGTCGCAACTGGACCGCCTTCTCGGCGTTCGTGCTGCTGATCCCGACGGCCGGCACCATCGTGCTGCTCGCCAACCCCGGATTGCCGCTGTGGCCTTTCGTGGTGTGCGCCGCGCTGACCGGGCTGGGCGGCGGCAACTACGCGGCTTCGCTGGCCAACGTGAACGCCTTTTACCCTCAGCGGCTCAAGGGCTCGGCGCTGGCCGTCAACGCCGGCGTGGGGAACCTCGGGGTGGCGGTAATACAGCTGGTCGGGCTGCTGGTGCTCGCCACGGCCGGACACGAGGCGCCGTACTGGGTCTGCGCGGTGTACCTGGTGGTACTGGCGATCGTGGGAATCGCGGCCGTGCTGTTCATGGACAACGTCGGTCACGGCACGCAGCTGAACACGATGCGCTCGATCCTGGCCGAGCGCGACACCTACGTGATCTCCCTGCTCTACATCTGCACCTTCGGCTCCTGGATCGGGTTCTCGTTCGCCTTCGGTCAGGTGATGCAGGTCAACTTCCTGGCCAACGGCGAAAGCGCCAAGCACGCGGCGCTGCACGCCGCGCAGGTGGCCTTCGTCGGACCGCTGCTCGGCTCGCTGGCGCGCATCTACGGTGGCCGGCTGGCCGACCGCAAGGGCGGCAGCAGGGTCACGCTCGGCGTGCTCGCCGGGATGACCCTGGGCGCCGGATTGCTCGTCATCATCAGCACTTTCGACGACCACAATGCCGGGGCGCGCTCGACCAGCATGATCGGCTACGTCGTCGGCTTCATGGTGCTGTTCATCCTGTCCGGGATGGGCAACGGATCGGTGTTCAAGCTGATCCCCTCGGTCTATGAGGCGCGCAGCCGCGCTCTCCAGATGGGCGAGCAGGAGCGGCGCCACTGGGCGCGCGCCAAGTCCGGATCGTTGATCGGCGTCTGCTCCGCGGTGGGCGCACTCGGCGGCGTGGGCATCAACCTCGCGCTGCGCCAGTCCTACCTGGCCACCGGGACGGAGACGTCGGCATATGTGGCGTTCCTCGCCTCTTACGTCGTGGCGGCGATCATCACGTGGACGGTGTACGTACGGCGGCCGGCGCTGCCCGCCGAGGCGGCGGACGGTGAGACGGCAGACGCGCTGGCACGCGTGTGAGGGCGCCCTCACTGTGGGCAATGCGCAAGCAATTGCCGGGTAACGCAACGGAAATCTGACAGGCATACACAGGTGATATGGCCCGGCCCGACTCCCCGCCGCTGACGGGTTATCGCATCGCGGTGACCTCCGCTCGGCGCTCCGAGGAGCTGTGCGCGCTGCTCAGCCGACAGGGCGCCGAGGTGTGCAGCGCACCCGCAATCAACATGATCGCGCTGCCCGACGACGACGAACTGCACCGTAACACCGAGGCATTGATCGCCGATCCGCCCGACATCCTGGTCGCTCACACCGGCATCGGGTTCCGCGGCTGGCTCGCCGCGGCCGAGGGATGGGGGCTGGTGAACCAGCTCATCGCCGCGCTGTCGTCGGCCCGGGTCGTCTCGCGCGGACCGAAGGCGACCGGCGCGCTGCGCGCCGCCGGCCTGCACGAGGAGTGGTCGCCGGACTCCGAGTCCTCGCAGGAGGTGCTGGAATACCTGCTCAACTCGGGGGTGGCCGGACTGCGGGTTGCGGTCCAGTTGCACGGCGCCGCCGACGCGTGGGATCCCTTCCCGGAATTCCTCGGTGGCTTGCGCCTGGCGGGTGCCGAGGTGGTGCCCGTCCGGGTGTACCGGTGGAAGCCAACGCCGTTGGGCGGCACGTTCGATCAGCTGGTGACCGGGGTCGCGGGACGGCAGTTCGACGCGGTCACCTTCACGTCGGCGCCCGCGGCCGCGGCGGTGCTGGAGCGCAGCCGTGAGCTGGACATCGAAGACCAGGTGCTGGGCGCCCTGCGCAGCGACGTGCACGCGATGTGCGTCGGCCCGGTCACCTCCAAGCCGTTGATCCGCAAAGGCGTGCCGACGTCATCGCCGGAACGAATGCGGTTGGGCGCCTTGGCCCGTCATATCGCCGAAGAGCTACCGTTGCTCGGCTCGTGCACGGTGGACGCCGCCGGCCACACGCTCGATATTCGGGGCACGTGTGTGCTGGTGGACGGCTCGATCAAGGTGCTGTCCCCGTCCGGCATGGGGATATTGCGCGCGCTGGCGAAACGCCCCGGCGACGTCGTCGCCCGCGGTGACCTGCTACGCGCGCTGCCCGGCAACAGCAACGACCCGCACGCCGTCGACACGGCCGTGCTGCGGCTGCGAACGGCTCTGGGAGACAAGAACATCATCGCGACGGTGGTCAAGCGTGGATACCGGCTCGCGACCGAGCAGCGGGCGGATTCCCCATGGCGCTGATCATGGTCGCGCACGGCACTCGCAGGCCCGAGGGTGTGGCGATGGTCGAAGAGCTTGCCGCGCAAGCCAGTTCGCTTGCGGGCCGGCCGGTCGCCCTCGCCCGCGACAGCACCTCGCTGGGGGTGGGGCCCAGCACGTCGACGAACGCGACCTCCACCGGCCGGCCCGCAAGCGAACTGGCTTGCGCGGCAAGCTCTTCGACCATCGCCACACCCTCGGGCCTGCGAGTGCC
>NZ_LZKH01000101.1:0-1104 GCF_001672745.1 Mycobacterium sp. E1386 | reverse complement strand
CTACGGCGACGCGCAGGACTTCGAGGAGGTCTTCGCGGTCATCGAGGCCGCGCTGCCCGGCCTGCACGCCTGGGTGGACGACCGGCTCGGCGGGAACGGATCGCCCTGATGCCCCGGGCGCTGCGTCGGCTGGCGTTCCTGCTGCGGCCCGGCTGGATCGCGCTGGCGCTCGTGGTCGTCGCCTTCACCTACCTGTGCTTCACGGTGCTGGCGCCCTGGCAGCTGGGCAAGCACAACCGGACGTCGCGGGAGAACCGCCAGATCGAGTATTCCCTCAACACCGAACCCGTCCCACTCAAAACGCTTCTGCCACAACAGAATTCCTCGGCCACGAACGCGCAGTGGCGCCGCGTGACGGCCACCGGGCACTACCTGCCCGACGTCCAGGTGCTCGCCCGGTTGCGGGTGATCGAGGGCAAGCCGGCGTTCGAGGTGCTGGCACCGTTCGTCGTCGACGCCGGACCCACCGTGCTCGTGGACCGCGGCTACGTGCGGCCCGAACAGGGATCCCACGTCCCGCCGATCCCCCGCCCGCCCCAGGACACGGTCACCATCACCGCGCGGCTGCGCGACTCCGAGGCCGTCGCGCCGGGCAAAGATCCCTTCACCCAAGACGGTGTGCAGCAGGTGTACTCGATCAGCACCGAACAGGTCGCGGCGCTGACCAAGGTCCCGCTGGCGGGCTCGTATCTTCAGTTGACCGAGGACCAGCCCGGCGGGCTCGGCGTGATCGGCGTGCCGCACCTGGACGCCGGGCCCTTCCTGTCCTACGGAATTCAGTGGATCTCGTTCGGCATCGTCGCGCCACTCGGGTTGGGCTACTTCATCTATTCCGAGATCCGCGCGCGCCGACGGGAAAAGCAACAGCAACCCGCGGCCGAGGCGGCGCCGGCTCCAGAGACCCCGAAGACCGTGGAGGCGAAACTCGCCGACCGCTACGGCCGCCGCAGGTAACACAGCAGCACCGCCAGCAGCGCGGCGCCCGCTTGCACCGTCCGCGACAGCGCCACGGCGCGGCGCAGGTCGGCCACCCAGGCGTGCAGGCCGGGCAGCGCGGCCTCGATGACCGCGAAGACCTCCTCGAAGTCCTGCGCGTCGCCGTAG
>NZ_LZKH01000100.1:0-2849 GCF_001672745.1 Mycobacterium sp. E1386 | reverse complement strand
GATTGTTCGAGCGCGCGTAGCGCTCCGGAGAACCCGGTCCCGGTGAGGACCGCGTTGTCGACCGCGCTCATCGTCAGGTCCAGCGTCACCGACAGGTTGTAGTAGTCACCGCGGATCGCCTTCTGCACGGCGTCGAGGTCAAACGGCCGGGCCAGGAGCAGCTTGAGGGCACGGATCAAATACGGTGAGGCGCGGCCGAGTTCCCGCAACGGGCACTGCAGCGAGAGCAGATCCTGGTGGAGGTTGCTGACCGAGGCGGACAGGTATTGGTCGGACACTCCGCTGAGCGCGCCGGTCGCATCGACCGCGTTGACCAACAGGTTCTGTTTGTCCGCGAAATATTCGATAACTGGCGGGAATTCGGTCAGGACCCGATCAAGAACGTCCGAGCGGGGACCCACATACGTCAGCAACCGGTCGGTGGAATCGATGGCTCGGGTGATGTCATCGCGTTGCTCATCGAGTTGGGCGGTGAAGGTGTCCAGCTTGTCGAGGGAGGCACGGATCTGCTCGGCCCGCCCGTTCACGGCGTTGTAGACCTCATTCTCGAGCACTTCCAGGTTCGGGATGCCGCCGCCGCGCACGATGAAGGCGAGGCTGGCCAGCGTCTGCTCGATCGTGGGGTAAGCGGACGAATTTTGCAGCGGGATGGTGTCGCCGTCCTTCAGCAGCTCGGGGGACGGGTTGGACGGCACGGCCAGTTCCAGATGCTGAGAACCCAGGAGGGTGATTTGCCCGATCTTGGCGGTCGCGTTCTTGGGTAACTTGATGTTCTTGTCCATATGTAGCGTCAGGGTCGCGACCCAGTTCTTCAGTTCGATCGCGCGCACCGTGCCGACAAAGACATCGGCCACTTGCACCCTGCTGTTGTTGTTCATCGCCAGCGCGTCGGGGATCTGCACGTAGAGGGTGTAGGAGCCGGACCCGGTGCCGGGACCGCCGGGCATGGGCAGATTGGCGATTCCGCGCCAGTTCGCGCACGACGTCAGCGCGAGGGCAGCCATCAGGAGCGCCAGCGGCGCGCGCAGCGCGCTCGTCGCGCCCCGCGGGGTCCGTCGGTTCGGCTTGCTCCTCGCGCGCAGCGCGCTCGTCGCGCGGCTCATGAGCCCGGGCCTGTCGACCCGGCCGACGCGGCGGCCGGCGGTGATCCAGCAGGCGCGGGCGTCGGTGCCACCGGACCAGGGATCACACCCGGTCCGGGCGCCGGTGGCGGGATCGGCACCTGGGGGGCCTGCAGGCCGATTGGTGGCACCACGGGGTTTTCGTCGTAGGCGTTCGGCGGCCCGGGTGGGTTCGGCGGCCCCGGGGGCGGGGGTCCGGTGTCGGGGCCGCCCATCAGTTCGGCCAGGGATTCGGGGGTCAGCAGGCCGCCGGTGATGGGCCCCACCTGGGTGCCTTGCATGCCCGGCGCGACCACCCATCCGGGTTGGGTGTTTCGGTGCGAGAACGGGGTGTCGGGCACCCAGATGCCGGGCACGGTGGTGTCTTTGTACCCGGTGGGCGGGTGCAGCCGCGGCTCGGAGTAGGCGACTTCTTTGGGGAGCGTCTCGGCGGTGCTGAACAGGTTCGTCCCGAAGGGCAGGTAGTTGAACTTGACCGCATCGAGGATGGGCGCGAGGTATTGCGCACACAGCTCGGCGGACTCTTGATAGCCCAGTCGGCTACCGGCCTGAATCATGCTGCAGAAGAACTGCATTGGGTTGGCGAAGTTGGGGATCGCCGGGATGGACATGAGTGCGCCGTGCGACGGGTGGTAAATCTGGCCGAGGTTGGTCTCCAACGTCGGCAGGACGTGCAAGGCGGTCTCCGAACCGTTCAGTGGGTCGGGTTGGGCCAGGGCGGTGGTCAGGGTGGCGAGGTTGTCGACGTCGTGCGCGAGTACGTCGCGGTTCTTGGTCAAGAACGGGCTCACTGTGGAGAGCAGGCCGTCGAGCTGTTGGATCGCATTGGCGAGGTCCCTGTCAGGCCCAGTGAACCTATCGCTGAATTGGGCCAGGTTGTTGTTCAGCGCAACGAATTGCTCGTCGTCCTTGTGCAGGGCGCTGACGAATAGCGCCAGGCTGTGAATCACCGCGAAGAAGTCACCACGACCCTCGTTCAGCGCGGTCAACGACCGCGACAGGCTGTTCAGCGTGGTGTTGATCTGCTTGCCCTTGCCGGCCAGCCCGTCGGCGAACGACTCGATGGCCTCACCGAGGGGGCCCTTGGGTTGCTCGGGTGTCGGCCCGAGTTTGGAGACGACATTGGCGAGACTCTCGCGCGTTTCGTCGAACTCTGTCGGAACCTGTGTGTGCTCGATGGGGATGACGGCGTTGTCGCCCATGACCGGACCACCGTTATAGGGCGGCTCCAACTGGATGCTGCGCGTCGCCACCACGGTGGGGGTCACGATGACGGCGAACGCGTTCGCGGGCACCTTGTACTTGTTGTCGTAGTGAAACGTCACTTTTATCTTGTCGCCGGCCAGCTCGATCTTGTCGATCGATCCCACGCGAATGCCCATGATTTGGACCTCGTCGCCGGCATAGAGTGCGTTGGCTTCCGGCAGGTACGCGACCACGGTGTTGGTGGCGACCTTCTGATAGAGCCGCCAGCCGAGGGCGCCGGCGAACAGGGCGAGCAGTACCACCAGCACGCCGATGACCGTCCGGGGCCGCGGTTTTCCGAAATTGAAGACGCTGCTCAATTCTGGCTACCTCCCGTGATGCCGCTGCCGCCCGTGCCGCCCGGGTTGATCAACGGAGCGGGCAGCTGGGGGCCGGGTCCCGGCGGCGCGGGCGGGCCCGCCCGGAACCCGGGCGCGAACGTCGACGGCGGAGGCGTCGGTACGGCCGGCGCCAGGATATCGG
>NZ_LZKH01000099.1:0-45873 GCF_001672745.1 Mycobacterium sp. E1386 | reverse complement strand
GGAAACGGCGCGTCATAGCTTGCGCGTACGTCGTCGCTCATCGGTTTGCGGCATCCGCCCTGCACGAACGCGCCGACGTGTAGCTCCGGCGCGGTGGTGATCGCTTCGCGAAATCGCCACCAGACGTCGGGCATCGGCTGCTCCCCGGTCGGCAGACCGGTGTTGGCCACGACCAGCTGGGAGAATCGGTCGGGGTGTTCGGCGGCGAGGCGCAAACCGATCAGCCCGCCCCAGTCCTGGCCGACGAGGGTCACGTCTCGAAGGTCGAGGACATCGAAGGCCACCGCGCGCATCCATTCGACGTGGCGCGCGTAGCTGTGATCCTCGCGGCGGGTGGGTTTGTCCGAGCGACCGAACCCGACCAGATCGGGGCAGATAACCCGGTGTCCGGCGGCGACAAGTACCGGAATCATCTTGCGGTACAGGAAAGACCACGACGGTTCGCCGTGCAGCATGAGGATCGGGTCGGCTCGCTCGGGACCGTCTTGCACCCAGGCGACCCGCAGCGTCCCGCCTTCGCCGTCCGATATTTCGCAATACCTGGGCGCATACGGAAAGTCGGGTACGCGGTCGAACGACTCGTCGGGTGTGCGTAACGTCTGCATGTCAGGTCCCTTCGTGTAACCCTGCCAAATCTGGATGCGCCATCAACCGGTCCAGAAATCCGAGTTGCCCCTTCAGCAGCTTGACGCGCGCCTGCGCCACCGAAAACCAGCCCACCCGATCGACTTCCGGGAACTCGCGCAACTTGCCCGAACCCTTCGGCCATTCCAATTCGAAGGTGTTGCTGCGCGCTTCGGTCACGTCCAGGTCGCCGCAAACGGCGAAGGCGGTGACTACCTTGCCGCCGGACTGTTTGAGCTGGCCGAGGTCCAGCCGTTCCCCGCCCGGCGCCGAAAGCCCGAGTTCTTCGGAGAACTCGCGTCGCGCGGCGGTCCACGGATCGTCGCTCTCGGCGTACTCCCCTTTGGGAATCGACCACGCCCCGTCGTCTTTTCGCGCCCAGAAAGGGCCTCCCGGATGGGCGATCAGGACTTCGACGACGCCGTCGCGGGTCCGGTACAACAGCACGCCCGCACTGAGCTTCGGCATTCCCTCAGGACCCGACCGAGCGTTCCAGGTCCTTGAGCGATGACTCGAGGTGCGCGAGCAGCCGCTGCAGGTGCGGCACGCTGCGCCGACATCCCACCAGACCGAAGTCCAGGTTTCCGGCGTTGTTGGCCAGCGTGATGTTCAGCGCCTGTCCGTCGAGCGCGATGGACAGCGGATAGTTTCCGTCGAGGCGAGCGCCCCCGTAGTAGATCGGCTGGGTGGGCCCCGGCACGTTCGAAATGATGATGTTGAACGGCGGCGACGTCGACGCCACCCAACCGGGGACCGCCGCCAAAGCGAGCGCTGACGTATTGGCGGCGGACAGCGCCAGCGCTTGGAAACGAGGCAACTGCGAGAACACCTTCTTGTTGCTGCGCATCGAATCGCTGATGGTCTGCAATCGCTGTGCGGGATCGTCGGTATCGGTGGCGAGGTTGCACAGGATGGCGCCGACGAGGTTGCCCCCGGCGTCGGCCTCCTCCTCGGTGCGCAGGCTCACGGGGACCATCGCGATCAGCGGGGTGTCCGGCAACGCGTTCTGCTCGAGCAGGTAGTAGCGCAGGGCGCCCGAGCACATCGCCAGCACGACATCGTTGACGGTCACGCCGGCGGCCTTCTTGACGCTCTTGATGCGGTCCAACGACCATGACTGTGCCGCGCAGCGGCGCGCGCCGCCGATCTTGACGTTCAGCATGGTGCGCGGGGCCCCGAACGGCAGGGTCAGCTGCTGCTCGAACAGCGCCGCGCGGGCCAGCGAGAGCGTCGACGGGGCAAGCGCCGCAAGGGATCCCGCCGCATGCAGCGCCGAAGTCAGGGGGCTCACCGGGTTCCTCTTGCGCTTGCTCTTGGGCAGGCTCCACGGGGCGCGGATCTCGCGATCGTCGGGGTCGGTCGACAACGCGCGCTGCATCAGCTTCTGCGCGGAGACGCCGTCGATCAGTGCGTGGTGGATCTTCGTGTAGACGGCGAACCGGCCGTCCTTGAGTCCCTCGATGATGTGCGTTTCCCACAGCGGGCGATGACGATCGAGCAGGCTGCTGTGCCACCGCGAGGTCAACTCGAGCAGTTCACGGATACGCCCGGGCGAGGGCACCGCCGAGCGCCGGACGTGGTAGTCGATGTCGACATCTTTGTCGTAGGACCAGCCCAGGTTCGCGATTCCGCCGACGAACGTCGCCGGATGCTTGCGGAACGTGGGCTGGAAATCATCCTGCGCCACCAAGCGGTCGTAGAGGTCACGGACGAAGCCGCGGCCGGCGCCCTCCGGCAACTCGAACAACTGCAGACCGCCCACATGCATGGGATGTTCCCGCGACTCTCCCAGCAGAAATATCGCGTCGGTGGGCATCATCAATTCCATCCATCAATTAGACCTCGACGGACGCCGGGGCGAAGGCGCTCTTCGAACATCGCGGTCTTTCGGCCGCGCATAAATGACCAAAGCCCGTAGCCGGCTGGCAGCCGCCGAGTGGCAGCATGGGTTGGTGGCGACGCGATCGTTGACCTGGGATGTGGTGGCCGTTGACAAGCCAGCGGATGTCAACGTGATCATCGGCCAGGCGCATTTCATCAAAACGGTCGAAGACCTGCACGAGACCCTGGCCGGAGTGAGCCCGTCGCTGCGGTTCGGAGTGGCCTTCTGCGAGGCGTCCGGGCCGCGGTTGGTTCGCCGCAGCGGCAACGACGCGGACCTGGTCGAACTGGCAACTCGCGCCGCGCTGGCCATCGCGGCCGGACACAGCTTCGTGATCTTCTTGCGTGAGGGCTTTCCGGTCAATGTCCTCAACCCGGTGAAAGCGGTGCCCGAAGTCTGCGGGATCTACTGCGCCACAGCCAATTCAGTGGAAGTCATTGTTGCGGTGTCCCCGCACGGTCGCGGCATCGTGGGCGTCATCGACGGACAGACTCCCCTCGGAGTGGAAGGCGACAGCGACGCGGCCGAACGCCACGACTTGCTGCGCGCCATCGGTTACAAGCTCTGAGTCAGTCGGCCGCGAGTGACCACGCTGACGTCGCGATGAGGTCACCGCGGTCCAAACCGGCGGCGCGATGTTCGTGCACTGCCGCGTACTCGGCGGTGGTCACCATGTCGATGAACGCCTGCGGCGTCGGGTACTCGACGATGAGAATGGCGTCCCACCAAGGCTTTTCGCCATCGCCGATGACGAAGGCCGGCGCGGTTCCCGCGTAGCGGACGGTGGCACCCACCCGCTGCAGGTGCGGTGCGACCTCCTGCCCGTAGCGCTGGTAGGACTCCAGACCACCCGGCGTCTTGAACTTCAACAAGTTGACCATCACCACCGGTGCGTCGGCCGGCCGGGTGGCCAGGGCCGTGAACTGCTCGCGGGTGGGCTCCAAGGAACTGCTCATGTTGACGATTAGAGCAGATCGGTGATGGTCTTCAGGCCCGCTTCGTACAGCACGCCGGGCAGCATGCCCCCGTCGTGCTCGATGGTGGTGCCGTTGACGAAGTCGGCCTCGCCGCCGGCCAGGAACACGCAGACCCTGCCCACCTCCGCGGGATCACCCGCACGCCGCAGCGGGACGGCGGCGAAATACTTCGCGCCGGTTGGGTCGTCCTTGGGCAGCACGAACGATCGGAAGTTCTCGGTCATCGTCGGTCCCAGCGCGATGCAATTGACCCGCACCTTGGGTCCCCACTCCTCGGCCAGCGAGCGGGTGAGATGGTTGAGCCCGCTCTTGGCCGCGCCGTAGGAAACCAACGTCGGCGACCCCGCCGGATGCCCGGCGCCGCTGGAGATGTTGATGATGCAGCCCACGCCCTCTTGGGTGCGCATCTGCCGGTAGGCGCGGATGGCGAACCAGAGCGGGCTGATCAGGTTCATCTGCACCGCGTACGCGTGGAACAGCGCCGTTCGCTCGTACTCGTCGTCGCTGGCCGGCGCCCCCTGGATGCGTTGCACCAACTCGGGAATGCTGTCGACGTGCGGCGCCGGCACGGTCCCGCCGGCGTTGTTCACCAGAATGTCGATCCGGCCGTGCTCGGCGACGACCTCGGCAACGAAGGAGTCGATCGCGCGGTAGTCCCCTTGGTCACAAACCTTCTGGAAGGCCCTTGCGGCCCAGTCGGTTTCGCAACCGGGGATGGCGTCCAGCGGTGAACGCGAACAGCCGATGACGGTGGCGCCGGCACGGAGCAATTCGTGGGCGATGCCGACGCCCACGCCGCGGCTCGTTCCGGTGACGATCGCGACCTTGCCGTCGAGGATGCTCATGACAGGCCTTCCCACTCCAGTCGGATGTTGACAGTCACTGTCAACCGGTCATACTGTGCCAGTCCGGTCGTGGGCGTGTAAAGCATGCAATTCGGAGGTCAGCAGATGAGTAGTCCGTCCAAGCTTCGTGTCATTCAGTGGGCGACCGGAGGCGTCGGCAAGGCGGCCATCGCGTGCGTCCTGAACCATCCACGGCTGGAGCTGGCGGGCTGCTGGGTGCACAGCGCCGACAAGAACGGGGTCGACGTAGGGCGAATCCTCGGAATTCAGGACCTCGGTGTCACGGCCACTTCCAGCATCGACGAGATCCTGGCGCTGGACGCCGACTGCGTCATGTACAGCCCGCTGATTCCCGACGACGAAGAGGTGATCGCGATCCTGCGATCCGGCAAGAACGTCGTCACCCCGGTCGGCTGGGTGTACCCCGATCCGGGTAACCCCAGGCACCAGGCCGTCGCGGACGCCGCGGTGGAAGGTGGCGTAACTCTGCACGGTTCCGGGATCCACCCCGGCGGCATCACCGAACGATTCCCGCTCATGCTGTCGTCCCTCTCGTCGGCGGTCACCCACATCCGGGCCGAGGAATTCTCCGACATCCGCACCTACAACGCCCCGGACGTCGTGCGCCACATCATGGGCTTCGGCGGCACCCCCGAGGAAGCAATGCAAGGGCCCATGGCCGGCCTGCTCGACGCCGGCTTCAAGCAGTCGGTGCGAATGATCGCAGACCACATGGGGTTTCGTATCGAACCGAACATCAGGACCATTCAGGACGTCGCCGTCGCGACCGCCGACATCGACTATGCGCCGTTTCCGATCACCACCGGAACCGTGGCCGCGCGCCGGTTCCGTTGGCAGGCCCTGGTCGACGGCGAGCCGGTCATCACCGCGGCGGTCAACTGGCTGATGGGTGAGGAGAACTTGGAGCCGGCCTGGAATTTCGGCGGCAAGGGTGAACGCTTCGAGGTCGAGATCACCGGTGACCCCACCGTGAGCCTCACCTTCAAGGGTCTACAGCCCGAGACGATCGCCGAAGGGCTGGTGAAGAATCCGGGCGTGGTGGCCACGGCCAATCACTGCGTCAACGCCATTCCCGACGTCTGCGCCGCCGAGCCCGGCATCAAGACTTACCTCGACCTGCCCATGTTCGCGGGCCGCCCGGCACCCGCGCTCGCCTCCTCATGACCTACAGCCATCCCTCCTCGCTGCGCGACCACGTCGCGATCGTCACCGGCGCCGCCCAGGGCGTGGGCAAGGGCACCGCGGCCGCGCTGCTGGAACGCGGGGCGGCGGTGCTGCTGGTCGACATCCAAGAGGAGTTGCTGGGCAAGACAACCGACGAGCTGTCATCGTTGGGACGCGTCGAGAAGCTGACCGCCGACTTGCGCGACCCGGACAGCGCCCGACGGATTGTGACGGCCGCGGTCAACGCCTTCGGCACGGTGCACGGCCTGGTCAACAATGCGATCGCCACCAACGAACCCAAGGCGTTCGTCGATATCACCACCGAGGACTTCGCGCTCGGTCACGACGTCGGCCCGCGGGCGACGTTCCTGCTCATGCAGGCCGTTCATCCCGTTATGGTCGAGGCGGGCGGCGGGTCGATCGTCAATCTCGGATCCGGGACGGGCACCGGCGGCGAACCAAAATGGGGCGGATATGCCGCCGCCAAGGAGGCCATCCGGGGCTTGTCGAAGGTCGCCGCTCTGGAGTGGGGACGCGACAACATCCGGGTCAACGTCATCTGCCCGTTCGCCGAATCGGACGGGGTCAAATTCTGGAAGTCGTTTGCGCCCAAGGAGTACGAGAAAGCCGTGGGACGCGTGCCGATGAAGCGGATCGGGGATGTCCGAACCGACGTGGGCGCGCTGGTCGCCTTCCTGCTGGGCAGCGACGCGACATTCATCACCGGCCAGACCATTCACGTCGACGGCGGAATCGGCTGCTTCCGGTGACATTGCCCAGAGGAGAGTCGCTGCGCGATCGGCAGCGCGCGCAGATCCGGGCCGACATCAGGCGCGCGGCGTTCCGGCTCTTCGTCGAGCGCGGTTACGACGCCGTGACGACGGAAGAAATCGCCGCCGCCGCAGGCGTTTCGCCGCGGACCTTCTTCCGGCACGTGCCGACGAAGGAAGAGCTGCTGCTCGCACCCGTTCGCCATGGCGGCGCGGCGATCGTCAACCTGCTCGAGCAGCGGCCCGCCAGTGAGCCACCCGATGTCGCGCTGATCAACGCCATCATCACGCGGACCCGATCGTTCGAGCAGGCGGACACCGACGAGTGGCGAGAAGCGCTGCTGGTGGCGCCCGACCTGCTGCGTAAGGTGACCGTTCACACGCCCGCCGACAAGGAGCGGGCGGCCAAGCTGATCGCCGAACGCATGGGCGTGAACTCCGATGTCGACCTACGCCCCGGCTTGCTGGTCCAACTCGCCTTCGCCGCAGCCGATTTCGGCTTCCAGCAATGGGTACGCCAGTCCGGTCGCCCGTGGCCGCTGGATCGCTACGTCACCGAAGCGCTCGAAGCGGTCAAGAGCCCGCACTGGAAACGGAGACGCACCTGATCAACCCCGAAACGCCTCAGGGTTCGCGATCCGGATGGGGGCCCCGTCCAACCAGGCGGCCACCGCCTCCACGGTGTCGGAGTAGAAGGCACCGAGCATCTCACGAGTGACGTACCCCAGGTGTGGAGACAGCGTCACATTCGGCAGCAGCCTCAATCGGTGATCGGACGGCAGCGGTTCGACGTCATAGACATCCAGCCCCGCGCCGGCAATCCGCCCGGTTTCGAGGGCGGCGATCATCGCGGCCTCGTCGACGATCGGGCCCCGCGACGTGTTGATCAAGTATGCCTGCGGCTTCATCAGGGCCAGCTCGGCTTCACCCACCAGACCACGGGTGCGTTCCGACAGGACGACGTGGATGGAGACCACGTCGGACTCCTCGAACAGCGTCTTCTTCTCGACCCGGCGCGCGCCGGCCGCCGCGGCGGCGTCGGCGGTGAGGTTCTGGCTCCACGCGATGACCTCCATGCCAAAGACTTTCGCGTATTCGGCCATCCGCTTGCCCACTCGGCCGAGGCCCAGCAAGCCGAGCGTCTTGCCGGACAGCGTGAGACCCGTCGTCACCTGCCAGCCGCCGCCTCGCATCCGCCGGTGTTCCTCGGCCAGGTTGCGTACCGTGGCGATCAGCAATCCCCAGGCGAATTCGGGGGTGGCGTCGTGCACGGATCGGAATCGCGGATGGGCGAAGTCGGTATGGGCGACGAGGATGCCCCGCTCTGTCGCCGCACCCAGGTCCAGGTTGGGCAGGCTTCTTCCGACGATCGTGATCAGTCTCAGGTTCGGAAGCCGCGCGAGCAGCGTTCGTGGTAGCGCCATCCGTTCGCGCAGGGTGCAGATCACATCGAACGGCCGCAGCTCTTCCGCCGCCTCGTCCTCGGACAGGTGCCGGTCGAAAACTGTGATGCGGGACCGGTTTTGCACCGGTGACCAGTCCGCAAGCCGCAGGGCCGCGCCGGCGTAATCGTCCAGGATCGCCACCTGGGGCGTGAGGTCACCCATCTCCCCATTGAAGCACCCGACCCTTGGTCTGGTGATGCGTCGGCTCGACCTGATCCTGATCGCGGCGATATGGACGATCGGTGGCGCACTGACGGCCTTCAACCCGCCACCACTCGACTTTCGCACAGCGGCAGCGCGGAGGAGTTTCGAGCGTGGTCGGACTCGGCCTTGCCGCCGGGCTCGGCGCTAGATCGCGTACTCGCGTGGCCGGTGTTGCACGGATATCCAGTGCTCAGTGGTGAATTCGTCGATAGCCCACCGGCCGCCGAACCGGCCGACGCCCGAGGCCTTTTCACCGCCGAAGGCCGTGTTGGCGTCGTCGTTGACCGGTGAATCGTTGACGTGGGTCATTCCCGCGTCGATGCGCCGGGCGAAGCGGACGGCACGCTCCAGGTCGCCGCTGAACACTGCCGAGGACAGGCCGTACCGGGTGTCGTTGGCCAGGCGCAGGGCATCGGACTCGTCGTCGGCACGGATGATGGTCATCACGGGACCGAACACCTCTTCTCGCGCGGTGGCGACGTCGTTGCCGGCAGCGAGGACGTGCGGCGGCAGGGCGAGCCCGGTGGGGCCGAAGGGGTCACCACCACACAGCAATTCGGCGCCGTCGTTGGCGGCCCGCTTGAGTTTGTCCTGAATGGATTCCAGCTGTGACTCGTTGATGATCGGTCCCAATTGGGTCGAGGGGTCGGACGGGTCGCCGACGCGCAATGTTTTCGCTCGTGCCACAAAGCGATCGACGAACTGGTCGTAGATGCTTGCATCGGCGATGATGCGGTTGGCGATCATGCAGATCTGTCCCTGATGGAAGAATGATCCGAAGATCGACGCGTCAATCGCCCAGTCGAGGTCGGCATCATCGAGGATCACGACCGGCCCGTTGCCGCCGAGCTCCAGCGCCGTGCGCTTGAGGGCCGCCTTCTCGGCGATCCCCCGACCCACCTTGGTGGAGCCGGTGAACGAAACCACCTTGGGAATGGGATGTTCCACGATCGCGTCGCCGATTTCGGAGCCAGAGCCGACCATCACCGACAGCAACCCCGGTGGCAGCCCTGCCTCCTGAAAGATCCGGGCCAGCAGCAGCCCCCCGGTGACAGGAGTGTCGCCGGCGGGCTTGAGCACCACCGCATTTCCCACCGCCAAGGCGGGCGCGACCGAGCGGTTCGACA
Organism: Mycobacterium sp. E1386; assembly: GCF_001672745.1. Lineage (NCBI taxonomy): Bacteria > Bacillati > Actinomycetota > Actinomycetes > Mycobacteriales > Mycobacteriaceae > Mycobacterium > Mycobacterium sp. E1386. The sequence goes on along the minus strand of NZ_LZKH01000099.1, from coordinate 36,814 downwards.
GCTGCATGGGAAAGTTCCACGGCGAGATGACGGCGACCACGCCGACGGCCTCGCGGTAGACACGGCTTTCCTTGCCGGGGATGTCGGACGGCATGATCTTGCCTTCGACGTGGTGCGGCATCGCCGCAGCCTCCCACAGCACGGATCGCGCGAGGCCCCACTCTAATTCGGCTTTCGCCACGGTGCCGCCCGTCTCGTGGATCAGCCAGTCGGTGATCTCGTCTTTGCGTCGCGTCATCACCTCGGCGGCCGACCGCATGACGCCGGCGCGCTCCACCGGTGGCTGGGCCGCCCACTTCGGCTGCGCTTGCTCCGCGGCGTCGTATGCCTCATTGAGGTCGTCGGCGTTGGCCTGGGGAATTTCGACCAGCGTTTGCCCGCTCCAGGGGTCGGTGTCCGGGCGGCTCTTGCCCGCCGATCCGGCTCGCCAGCGGGCACCGATCGGCATGGTGTTGAACGGTGCGTAGCGGCCGGTCATGGCGCCACGGCGACCTTGACGTGCGGCCCCTCTTGCTGCTCGCGCCAGGCCGTCGGCGCCTCCTCCAGTGGGTAGCGGCGGGTGTCGACCCGAATCCGGCCCTCCGCCGCATGTTTGGTGATCTCCGCGTACCCCGCGCGCAATGTGTCGGGCGCCATCGCGTCGTTGAGATGGCCGACGTGGGTGCGGCCCGTCAACGATCGGAACGGCACCTCGGCCGTCGGTCCGGCGCCCTCACCGATGGTGATCAGCGTCGCGCCGTTGGCGGTGGCGTCCAATGCGGCGAGGAAGGGCTTGCCGTAAACGAGATCGATGACGACGTCGTAGCCGTCACCGGCCGCTTTTCGGAGCGCGTCTGCGTCGTCGTCGCCACCCAGCTGCACCGTGGCGTCAGCGCCCAACTCTCGCGCCGTCTCGAGCGCGTCGGGGTTGCGGCCCGCGCCCACGACCCGCCCCGCGCCGAGGAGTCTGGCCACTTGCACGGCGATGCGGCCAACCACTCCGGTCGCGCCGAGGACCAGGACTGTCTCTCCGTGTGACACGTCGGCATGCCGCGTCAGCGGCAACCATGCGGCCAAACCGGCTATGCCGCAAGCGACCGCGACGTCGTCATCGAGTCCGTCGGGAACGGGGAAGGTTTTCGCCGGATCGATGCGGCAGCGCTGCGCCCATGACCCGAACGGGTCCGGGGGCGCGTTGAAGTACACCCGTCGACCGTCCAGCATGCCGATACCCTCCCGGCCGACCACCGACGGTATGGTCGGCCGGCCCATTTTTCCGGAGGCCAACAGCAGGTCCACCGGATTGCAGCCGGCCAGAACGACTTCCACGATGTCGTTGTGGGTGTCACCTTGCGGCTCATCGAAGTCGCGAACCTTCGGGGTCTCGCCCGCCGCCTCCAATACCGCCGCAAGCATGGGTCGCCTCCCGTTCGTTGTGAGTCCGTAGTGCGCTCAGGGAGGGTTACCGCGGACGGCCGCTCGAAACGGCGCATCGAACATCGATCGCCAAACGTGCCATTCGGCGAAAAATGGGCACGTTGTACTCATGAGTGTTGTAGTCATCGGCCAGATCGCGCGCGACCTGGTGCTCCGTACCGACGGGCCGCCGACAGTTGGTGGGTCGACCGCGATCGTGCAGCGCAACGAGTTGCTCGGCGGAAAAGGCGCCAATCAGGCGGTCGGTCTGGCTCAGCTCGGTGTGCCGGTCGCGCTCATCGGCGTGGTCGGTGACGATCACGCCGGGACGGCGGTGCTGCGGCAGGCTCAGCGGGACGGCATCGACGTCGGCGGTGTCGTCCGCCGCGGGACGACGGCGCTCTTGATCGACATCGTGGGGCGACCACCGGAGCGAATGCTACTGGAAGAGGTGCCGGAGACCTCGCTGGTTCGGGTGGCGGACCTGGGCCACTCGGCCGCTTTCTGGGACGGCGCCGACACCGTCTCGATTCAGTTGCAGCAACCGCCGGTCACCGCGCTGGAGGCGGCTCAGCGTGCACGGGAACGCGGACTGCGCGTGGTGGCGGATGGCGCGCCCGCTCCGCATATCCGGGCCGAACTGCTTGCGTCGTTGGACGTGATGCGGGCCGACGCCACGGAGGCCGCGCTGATCGCGGGCGAGGAGGTCGCCACCGTCGAGCAGGCGTATGCACTAGCCGACAACCTGCTTACGGCCGGCCCTGAACTGGTCGCCCTGGCGGTGCCCGGTGTCGGTGACCTGGTGGCGTGGAAAGGCGGCAGTGAGCTGTTCGAATTCGCGGACGTGGACGTGGTGGATCCCACCGGCGCCGGCGACGCCTTCGTGGCCGGGCTCATCTCCGCCCTGCGCGACGGCGCCTCACCATTCCAAGCGGGTAGGCGCGCGTCAACGGCCGCCAGCGCCACGGTGCAGCGCCTCGGCGGGCGGCCGGACCTGAGCGGGCTCGGCGGGTGATCGCGACGGCTCAGCCGCCGCCGCCACCCGCGCCTCCGCCTCCCCCACCGGCACCCCCGGCGGCGCCGCCACCACCCGTGCCGGTGGTGCCGCTGCCACCGTAGGTTCCTCCAGGAGCGGGCGGTGGGGGCGGCGGTGGCGCCTGGCTGGACGACGTGGGCACCGGCGCCGCGGGAGGATTGCTTGCCAATGCGCTTGCGCCGGCACCGCCGCCGAAGGCGACCGCCAAACCGAGTGCGGCGGTGCCACCGGCGAGCGCCAGCGTCTTCTTAGCTCCAAACTTCATGACCGGCCGCATACCCGATATCGGCTTGCACAATCACGGGTTTGGCGACTCAGCCGAACGCGGGCAGGACCTTGTCGGTGAGCAACTGAACGGACTTCCACGCTTCGTCGACAGGCATGCCGCCAACCAGTGGGTGCATCACGAGCGGGCCGTAGTTGTCGGCGTCGCGCACCTCCGCGATCAGCTCGTCGGGAGTCAGGAAGCGATAGCGACCCGACGCCTTGACCTCGTCCAGCGTCTGCACGCCGGGCAAATGCATCAGCGACCGTTGATCGGTTGACCATCCCCCGTAAGTAACCGCCTCCCAGAGGATGTGGTCGCCGAGTTCCGCCCAGGCCCGGTCGGGGTCCTCGTGCAGGAAGATCATTCCGCGGTTAACGGGCCCCGGCATGAGAATGAGCGGCGTCATGCCGGCCTCGGCACAAAGCTCGCGGTAGTAGGCGGCGATGTCGGGCAGGTGGTCGGCCAGGCTGAGGGGCAACCTAAATCGCGCCGCGCGTCGCGCCGTGGCACGGGCGCCACCCCCGACGTACAGCGGCGGATGCGGACGGGTCCAGGTGCCGGTGCAGATTCCCTCGTCGGCGCCGGTGCCGGACCATACCGACAGCATCCGCTCGAGCAGGCCATCCATCAGAGCGCCCCGCCGCGCGAAATCGGCTCCCATGGCGGCATATTCGGCTGTGCGGTAGCCGAGGCCGACAGTGGTGTGCAGCCGGCCCCGGCTCATGTTGTCGACGAGCGCGATGTCCTCGGCGAGCCGCACCGGATTCCACAACGGGCCGAGCGCACAGTCCACGCTGGCGATCAGCGTGGACGTCCGGGCTAAGAACATTGCCGCCGCCATGATGGGATTGCAGCTCCAGCCGTGTCCGGTCGCGTGGTGCTCGTCGACACTGATGGAGGTGATGCCGTGCGTCTCGCCCCACTGCGCCAGTTCGAGGGCGGCCGACAACAGCCGGCTCTGCGTGCGTGGTTCGCCGTGCGGGGAGGCGAAGTTGAAGCGCAGTACCGTCAGCAACACGTCATGCCTCGTCGGGGGCTGCCATCGACCGCAGGAACGCGGGAAAGTCGGGAAACAGCGCGCGGTCGACGATCTCGATGCGGGCGCCGAAAGCGTCCGTGTAGTAGGCGAATAGCCCGAGATCGGAACCGGGAACGTCCGCCGTCATCTCGAGCGTGAAGCCGTTGGCCTCCAGCGCGCGCGCACTGTCGGCCAGGTCGTCGCTGAAATAGCCGAGGTGGTGAACCGCGTTGCCCGGCGCGGCCGTCCACGGACTCCCAGGTACCTCCTGTACGAGTTCGACGTGCGGACTCTGCATGGAGTAGACGATCGTCGAGGTCAATTCGCGGACACCCGTCGGGGTGCGGAACGGTAGGGTATAGCTCATCGGGGTGATCCACCGGTAGCCGGCCAGAGCGCTGAGTCGGCCCATGGCCGCATCGAGGTCGGGCACGATGATGCCGGTATGGTAGAAGTCCTCGGGCCGCAACGCAATTGACATGTCTTTCCTCGTGTCTCAGACGCAGTCCGACGCCGCGTCGACGACGAAAACTGCGCCGCTGGTGTAGCTACTCTGCTCGGTACAAAGGAAGGCGATGGTCGGGGCGATCTCCCCGACGGTGCCGAACCGGCGCAGCGGGATATGCGCCAGCTCCGAGTCCACCAATTCGGCCGAGCCCTGCATGGGCGCGGTCATCGGAGTGTCGATCGCCCCCGGCGCCACAGCGTTCACCCGGATCCCCTTACCGGCCCATTTGACGGCGAGGTTCCTTGTGATGCAAACGATCCCCGCCTTCGCCGCGCCGTATCCGGGTACCAGAGGAACGGCCCGCAGCGCGGACATCGACGCCAGGTTCACCACGCTGGCGCCGCCCGCGGCCGTCGACACCTTCAGGGCACGGTAGAGCCCGACCGTCAAGCGGTACGGCCCGGTGAGGTTCAGCGCCACCGACGCGTCGAACCCGTCGGGCTTGGATTCATCAAGGCCGCCAGGGAAATTGGCGCCCGCGTTGTTGATCAGTACGTCGAGCCGGTCGAACTTGTCCACCAGGGCGTCAACCGAACGCGGGTCGCTGATCTGGAGCTGGTGATAATCCATGCCGGACAGGTCGACGTCGTAGTCGTCCGACGTCGGTTTGGTCCCGGTGACCGCGACGCGGGCGCCGGCGTCGCGGAACAACACCGCGGTGGCGTGTCCGATCCCGCTGGTGGCGCCCGTGATCAGAGCGGTGGTTCCGGTGAAGTCGAAGCTGACGCGCGCCGTCATGAGTTCCTCGCTATCTGGTTGCGTAGCCAGGCGGTTTCCCAGAAGTTCGTGCTGGCGGCCAGAAGTTCTTCATGGGCGTCCCGAAGCACGTCCCGAGCGCCGGCATGGTCCGACGGAAGAAGCTCGGCCAGGTGGATGGCCTGTAGCGGGCGGCCGTCGGCGAGGTGTGCGCGCGCCCGCCTGACCAATGCGTCGGCCCCGGCCAGCTCGACCACGTCCGGTGCGACGCTGTCGAACCCGACCGGATAGAGCTCGGTGGTCGACTCGTGGTGAAACCAGCCGGAGTAGTTCTCCCAGACGGCCCGCACGTCCCAGGCCACCTTTCCATAGCCTTGTCCCACTTCGTATTCCGCAGGCAAAGCGATCTCGCGCATCAGGGTCCGGACGTCCTTGCCTGCGTTCATCCCCTCGACGGTCTGATCGTGGACGTACCGGATCGCGTCGCGCAGCCGGGTCAGTTCGGCGTATATCAGCTCGGCCCCCGCTATCGGTTCGAAATGACCGGTCACCAGGAGGTCGGGCCGCAGGTCGCGCACCCGCTCCACGGACGCGATGGTTGTGAGCGCGTCGCGATACCGGTCGCCACGGATGGTGACCAGGTTGGGTATGTGCCCGAACAGCGGGCCGAAGACGTTCCCGCACAGGCAAATCCGCTCGTCCGGCAGCCACACCACCAGCGAATCGGTGGTTTCGCCCCCGGGCACGGAGATCAGCTCCATCCGCCGGCCGCCAACCTCCAGGGCCAAGGTGTCTTCGAAGTCGAGATCGACGACGGGAACGCTCTGGCCGGCGAGCCGGCTACTCCCCAGCCGCCGCTGGATGGCTTGGATGCCGGACGCCAGGGTGTCCTTGAATGCAAAGGCGCTACGGCTGGCGCGATACGGGATGAGGCGTTCGTTGTCGTCGCGCCACAGCGTCCAGTTGGCCTGCGCGATCACGGTGGTGTCGGGGTCGCGCACGCTGTCCAGACCACCGACGTGGTCGACGTGGCCCTGCGTGAAGACGATATAGCGCACCGGCGAGGGGTCGACGGCGTCGAAGTTCGCGCGATGCACGGGGCCCTCGAAACCCATGCCGGTGTTGATGATCACCCGGCCCTCACGCGTGGTGAGCAGGTAGGAATTCGACAGCCCCGGTGAGACCCACAGCCCGGGCGCGATCTCCTCGGCCCGTTCGGCGGCCGCGGGACGCATGGCGTCGGCGCCGGGCCTGCCGCGGTAGACCGGTTCGAAACTCATCGATGTGCCACCTTCCGGCTAGCTCTCGGCATGGACATCGAACCGGTCGAAGTAGAAGTCGAATCGTCCGCGCAGCTCGTCGGCCGTGACGCCGAAGTGCCGCCGCAGGTCATAGTGGATGCGGCCGTGTTTGCCGCGCGGATTGCCGTCCAGATACTGCTGGAAGCGCGCCCGCACCTTCGGTGGCAGTTCAACGCCGCCGCGTTGGTAAAGCTGTTCGAGCACCGGCATTTCGTTGCCGTTCAGCTGGTGGAAGCTGACATCGATGCTGCGTTCGGCCGGGACGAGATCGCGGTCGCGCACGCACGCGCCGAGCAACCGGTGTACCCGATCGCTCCAATAGTCCAGCAGCCAGTCTGGCTCGATGCTCGTGCGGCGCAGCCGATCGGAGTAGGCCATCATCGTGATCGCCGACTGGATCACCGCGACGGGATCGCGGTGGGTGAAAGCCACTGTCGCGTCGGGGAACGTCGCCATGAGCGGGCCGAGCTGCTCGCAGTGTTGCGGGCTTTTCAGAACCCAGGTCCGCGGGCCCCGAAGGAAGGTCAACGCCTGCAGCACTTTCCGCAAATATGCGTAGTGCCGGGTTTGGTCGAGGCCCAGGTAGTAGTCGCGCCAATCCGGCACGCGCGCGTGCCATTCCAGGACGTAGGCCGCCACATCGAGGTCGAGGAGTTCGACCTCTTCCTCGATCGCCTCGGGGAATCGGTCGTGCATGGCGGCGACCACCGGGGCGCTGGCCATCAGCGCGTCGTGCTCGGATTTAGCTCGCGCGTAACGCGGATCGACCCCGGAGATGCCGGGGCCCTGGCCGCGCGCGGGAATCGGTTCCTGGCTCTCCCAGTACGGCAAGGCCCGCCGGCGCGGGTCGGCGGCAATGAGATTCACCAGGTGGGTGGTCCCTGAACGCGGCATCCCGACGACGATGAACGGGCGCTCGATCGGGATTGCCTCGATCTCGGGATACCGCTTGAGAAGCTCGGTCAGGGACAGCCGGTTGCGCAGCAGCCGTACGACGCGTTGCCGCAACGACGCGCGCGTGAGCTGGCGCAGACCCTCGTCGGCTTCGATCGCGGCGACGTGGGCGGCGAGCCGATCACCGAAGCCGTCGACGTCGTCGAGGTCGTCGAGTCCTGCCTCCTCGGCCGCTTCCGCGAGCATCCGGTCGATGTCGAAGTCAACGACTCTGGCCTCGGTGAAGTCAAGGATCTGGCGTTGGACGTCGGTCAACTTGGGCGCGGTCAGGTCGTCGAAGTCGATCTCGTCAACGGCAGAGCCCACCGGATCCTCTTTTCGACGTGTCGTCGAAGAGAAATATGACACAGACGTCGGGCGTCGATCCGCTGTGGTCCTACAGGTTCGCCAAGTCGTCGGGCACGTCGACCTTGTGTTCCTGCAGCACCTCCAGGGGCACCACCTCGAGGGTGCGTTCGTGCGTGGAGGCCAGCACCACGGGTGCCGCGCAGCCGTCTTGGTGCGCCCGAAGCCAGTTCAGCGCCGTGACGCACCAGCGGTCGCCGGGCAACAGGCCCGGGAACCGATATTCGGGCACGGGTGTCTGAAGGTCGTTGCCGATGGAACGCTGGTGCTCCAGGAATTCGGCGGTCATGACCGCACAGATCGTGTGGCGGCCGAGGTCCTCGGGGCCGGTGGAGCAGCAACCGTCACGGTAGTAACCGGTCACGGGTTCTGTGCCGCACGGTTCCAGCGGGCCGCCTAACACGTTTCGATCGGGCACGGGTTCAGTATCGCGCTCTCTGGGGTGAAGTTTGAAGTAACTTTGCCGTCTCCGCCGGGGCAAATTTGTCCGGCTCCTGTACGGGTGGGGGTGGCGTGCGTGCGGGCGCTAGTGACGAACCGATAACAATTCCCACGTCAACCTGGCGCGACGCGCTGAGCAAATCCCGGGGAAATCGCCGGGAAAATTTATCGTCACATCGTGCAACGAAGAATGGCCCTCAAGCTGCCACTTCTGCTGGCAGCAGGCACCGCGCTGGCGCGAGCGCCACGCGCCTCCGCAGAGGAACCGGGCCGGTGGCCCGCCGACCGCGCCAACCGCTGGTATCAGGCGCAAGGCTTCCTCGTCGGATCGAATTACATCACCTCCAACGCCATCAATCAGCTCGAGATGTTTCAGGCCGACACGTATGACCCGCGGCGCATCGACACCGAGCTCGGCTGGGCCAGGTTCTACGGGCACAACACCGCCCGGGTGTTCCTCCACGATCAGCTGTGGGCGCAGGACCAACGCGGCTTCCAGACGCGCCTTGCGCAGTTCGTCGACATCGCCGCGCGCCATCGCATCAAACCGCTGTTCGTCTTCTTCGACTCGTGCTGGGACCCGGCGCCCAGGGCGGGTCGACAACGCGCGCCGAGGCCGGGCGTGCACAATTCCGGCTGGGTGCAGAGCCCGGGCGCCGAACGGCTCGGCGACCCCCGCTACGCCGGCGTAATGCGCGATTACGTCACCGCGGTGTTGACCCAATTCCGCAGCGACGACCGGATTCTGGGCTGGGACTTGTGGAACGAGCCGGACAACCCCGCGCGGCAGTACAAGAGCGCCGAGCGCAGCGACAAGGATCAGCTGGTCGCCAACCTGCTTCCCCAGGTGTTCCGCTGGGCGCGCGCGGTTGACCCCAGCCAGCCGCTCACGAGCGGCGTGTGGCGCGGCGACTGGGGACAACCCCAGGGCCGCAGCGCAATCAGCGACATCCAGCTCGCCAACGCCGACGTCATCACGTTCCATTCCTACGCCGAGCCCGCGGGCTTCGAGTCCCGGATCGGCGAGCTCGCGCCACTGGGGAGGCCGATCCTGTGCACGGAGTACATGGCGCGGCCCCGCGGCAGCACCGTGGAGGGAATCCTCCCGGTGGCCAAGCGCCACAACGTCGGTGCCATCAACTGGGGTCTGGTCGCCGGAAAGACCCAGACCTACTTTCCCTGGGATTCGTGGGACCACCCGTACACCGCGATCCCCAAAGTGTGGTTCCACGACCTCCTCCGGCCCGACGGCCGGCCCTTCCAGGACACCGAAGCGCTGACGACCCGGAAGCTGGCCGGCAGCCAAGCCTGAGCCGTTGGGTTAGGCGAATTTGCCGTTGACCGCCCTTTTTGCGGTAGTAGGGTTGAGCCGCAGAAGGGGGCGGCGGTGACTCTGAATCATCTGAGCGAACCAGAGCTGATCGCCTCGGGCGGGGGCGACCCGTGGGCGATCAACCAGACCGTGCAGGCGGGTCGCCCATTTCAAATCTCACGCCTGGCCGAGGCGTTTTACGCCGCGGGCCGGCACACCGCCGAAGCCGACCATGCCTTCCAGATAGCCCAGAAGCGCTTCGGCGAGTCGTGGAACCATCAGAACGGCGACAACCCGATCAACGACTCCGCCGAAGTTCAGCGATTGACGAAATCCCTTGGCGCGCAATCGGAGCAGCTGCCAAAGATCGGGGCCGACTTGGAGAACATCGCGGCCGCGCTGGCCGACGCGCAGAAGCAGGGTGCCGCCGAGATCGCCAACTTGGACCGTCAGCTGCAGTTTCTCGACAAGCTTTATGGTGCCGCGCAAGCGGATCTGCGGGATCCGAGCCTTCCGCCGAAGGAGGTAGCAAAGCTGCACATGATCATGGACGCAGCCCACGCCGACGCCGTGGATGACGTCCGTGACGCGGTGAAGCAGATGCATTCGATCCGCAACGCCTACTCCGACACGCTGCACAAAGCACTTGGCTCGTTGCACACCGAGGGCTACGACCCACCCGCGAACGTCGACGACACGTTGGAACAGCCGTTACGGGGTGAGGTGAGAGATCTCGGCCCGATCGCCGGGACCGGAGCCGTTCCTGGCATTCCGGGCATCGGGGCGGCGGATCTTGGTGAGATCGTTGAGGTGCCCGGAGAGAACGGGCAACCCACGAAATTCTTTGCCATCTTCGGAGATTCCTTCACGGGTGATAAGGCCTACGACGGCAAGCACTATCCGTCTGTTGCTGTGCCAGTCACCTTCGATGCGCAGGGGCGTCCACACTTCGGCGCGCCGCTGACGGGGGACGACAAGAGCAACAATATCCTGTTCCCCCCGCCGCCTGAAGCAGGGAAAACCAATACTCTGCCTGCCGGGAGCATCCGGATGAGCGACGGCACCACGTACATGATGGTGGCGGGCACCGACAACCTGAACCCCACGGGAGGAACATGGCTCGTCAAAGTCACCGGCGACCCGGGACAAGGTTGGAAACCGATTGACAAGTCTTGGCGTCCTTGGACGCCTAATCTGCCCCATCCGAACGACCCGATTCCCCCGGGCACCCATCCGGGCACAGCCCCTGGGAGCCAACCCACCCAGATCAGCGGGTTTCAGGCTAAAGACGGCAAGGTGTACATCGCCGCAGACTCATTCGACCGCAGCCAAGGCGTCACCATGTACCGTGTCGATCCCGACCAAGTCACCGACCGCAGTAAGTGGCAACCGTGGAACGGCAGTGGTTGGGGTAACGCGGGAGACCCTGCGACGGTGCCAGTCAGCCAGACTCCCTTCGGAGAACTCAGTTTCAGGGAAGTCGACGGCAAGCCCGTACTTTCGGCATTCAACCAGGGCACTGGAAACGTTGAAGTCCGGGTCGCAGATGACCCCACGAAGGTAATGACTGTTGGACCGACAGTTGTTGTACAGCAGAGCGATCCACACGCACCAAACTTCTTGCCACAGAATTACGGCGGCTTCATACTGCCCCAGTCCACACTTAGCAATCTGAATCTTCTGGTAAGTCAGTGGGATACGAACAACAATACTCCGTACAACACTCGAGAATTCCACGTTGATGCAAACCGGTAACCGTTCAATGATAGGACCAGAATGACTAGCAAGACTCTTACGATCACCGCCGGAATCGTCAGCGCGGTCGTCGTGAGCTGCAGTGCGCGCGCCGACGCACCCGTGTTCCCGGACATCAAGAGCTACACGCCAGTGAATGTGGCAGACTACACGATTGGACTTCCTAACACCGGGCGCACTCCGCTGAATACGGTGTACTTCCTTACACCAGACGGCATCACTTGTGATTTCTTTTCCGGTCAGGCCCAGTGCACCGGCAATAACTTTCCCGCTGTCCCGCCGGCAGCTGGGCCCGGCACGGTGAATGTGATCGGCACCGCCTCCGGCTTAACACAATCCGGCAATCCCATCGCCCCGAACGGGCAGGTGTACGGGCGTTCTCTAAAAACGTTGCCCCCGAAGCATTCCATCACGGTGGACGGTGTGATCTGCGGCGTCGATGACTCAGGCGTGACCGCCTGTAAAGACCCGCAAGGCCGTGGATTTGTGCTGTCACCCCATGGTTCTGCATGGCTGCCACATGTGTGAACGATCCTTCATGCGGTCTTGATCCGGCGTACCGTCTCGGCGAGAAGCTCGTCGAGAGTACTCAGCGGCAGGGGCGGCGTGTCGCCCTTGAACAACCACCCGCCGTCGCTTGCGCTGCTGATGACGATCAGTCCCCGCACCTGGCTGACTCGCAACGCCTCGACGCCTTCACCGCACACGGTGTGACCGCGGACATCAACCTCGCGCATCCACCGGTGCGTGATTCGCACCGTGTCCTCGCCCTCGGCGACAGCCGAATCCGTCTGGAGGAACTGGCGATTCTCTCGGTCCCCGCATACCGCCGGCTTATCTGCCAAATGCTTGGTGCAAGTACCGATTTCGCGCCGGAGGTCGGCCAGGAAATCGTCGCCAACATGCGCCCGGCCGATCATCACTTTGGGCATTGGTGGCTTCCCGGGCCGGCCCGACTTCGACTGGTCGAAGTCCTGCCAAACCGCCAGGGGTTCGTAGCGCGGTGCGGGGACCTGGCCAGCGGATGGGCAAAGAGACCACGACGCGCTACCGGGCTCGCCGGCTAGGGTGTTGTTGTCACCGGAGGCGGTCTCGATGCTGGTGTTCACCGAGAGCGCCGGAAGCAGCGAAGAGATCTGAGCCTGGCTCCAGTCGGCGAGCATCGGCGGCAGCGCCGAACGTGTCAGCGAGCGTCCTGCAGCGCCGATCAATTGGGACAGAACTTGGTTACGCGAAGCCGACGACGGATCGGGTGTGCGATACCAGGCCTGCACGGCCACCCTGTTGGGAAGCACCTTCGCCGCCATGTTGACGACCGAGAACCATTGCCCGCCAGTGTCGCCTGACTGATACTGCGTCAGCTTTTCGCTGGATTCACCGACCAGCCAACCTTGAATGCCGTCGCTGTCCCTGGAGTGGGCAATCGCCCACCCAGGACACCGGCGAGACCATGCGGCCACCGCGCCCGCCACGTCGTCTCCGTCGCCCGCGACGGTGAACCGGACCCGGACGGGTTCGCCACGGGCGAATCGATTGCCAGCCGGCACCCCGGTAGCGGGGGTGTACTCCACATCCAGTTCCGGTTTATCCGTCGCTCCGAACCTCGGCAGGCGTTGGCAGTCTTCGGGAGCGGCCGTTTGACCCGAAAAGGGTGGCCCGGCGCCGAAGTCTGGATGAGGCTCATAAACGCTGACGCCGTTGAAGAGGTTCTCGCCGCCGGCCAGCCCGGGTACACAGCGTGGCAATCGATCGGGCGCGCAATCCCCGCTCTCGGTCGGCGCGGCCGTGAGCGCCGCGGGACTCGACGTCGATCCATGCTTGTGGGTTGTGCAGGCGCCGCCAGTCATCACGAGCCCCGCGACAACGGCAACCCCTGCGAGGGCACGAACGAAACCCCGACCAACCGGCGCCACGGGGCGACTCTACGTCACCGGTCTCGGCCGTGGCGTTGACCACCGAAAGAGCTTGCATGCCAAGGGAGTTAGGCGGCCGCGAAGTCCCCCACGGCGGTCATTTTGGTGCCGTCCCAGGCGGTGGCGAAACCACCCGCGGTGAAAGCGCAGTTTCCGATGATCCCTCGATGCGGAGGGCTTTGCATCCACGAGTCGAGGGCCTGGCCGGGATTAGCGGCAGATCCAGTTCCCCAAAACACGATCTCACCCGTGGCAGCCGTTCCGCTGTAGCCGGCTTCTGCGATGCGCATCCGCGGCGAAGAGCCGTCGGAGCCGATATGGCCGCTCAAACCGGTGCGCAGCATGTCGTCGGCGTGCCGCTGCGCCGCCGCCCTCAACCGTGGGTCGTCTCGCAGTGGCCCGCATGGCTGACGAAGCCCATTGACACCGCTGTACAGCACCGTGCCCGAATCGTCTGCACGCGCGGCGAATTCGGCACCGGAAACCGGAATCCCGAAGAGGACACAGCAAGACGCGAGGATGGCGACGATTTCGACTTTCTTCGTCATGTGGCCTCTTGCCGCGCGCCTTGCAGTTCTCCGTGAGGCAATGCTATCCATTTTCGGCCCGGCATGGCCGAGAATCACGAGGATAACGGTGCACTCACAACGGAGGACGGTCGCCGACTACGCGGACAACCCGGCCGGGGACCGCGTCGAATGTGATCAAAACCACGCCGGCAATTGCTATGCTGCGCCGATGGCGCTGCAGGGTCAACAGCGCGGCTTTGGTCGCATACTCCTGGACAAAGTCAATGTGAAGTATGCGCAATATATCCACGAGTATTTCTATCAGAAGTTCTTCTACCGCTACATGACCCGCAAGCTGTCCGCCAGAGACGTGTTATTCCTCAACTATGGCTACGAAGAAGACCCACCGATGGGCATTCCGCTTTCGCCGTCCGACGAGCCGAACCGGTATTTCATCCAGCTCTATCACCGCACGGCGACGCAAGTAGACCTCAGCGGTAAGCGGGTACTCGAGGTCGGTTGCGGCCACGGCGGTGGGAGCTCATACCTCACCCGAACCCTGCACCCGGCCTCATACACCGCGCTGGACTTGAACTCGGCCGGTATCGCCTTTTGCCGGAAGAGACACCATGTGGCCGGCCTGAAGTTCATGGAAGGCGACGCGGAGAACCTGTCTTTCCCGGACGAATCGTTCGACGCGGTGATCAATATCGAATCGTCGCACCTTTACGCGCAGTTTCCCCGCTTCCTCTGCGAGGTTGTGCGTGTGCTGCGCCCGGGCGGTCATTTCCTCTACGCCGATTTCCGTCTCACCGAGGGGCTTGCCGCATGGGAGGCGCAATTAGCCGACGTGCCGCTGCGGGCCCTCTCGCAACGAGTGATCAATTCAGAGGTCATGCGCGGGATGGAGAACAATTCACAGTGGTGGATGGCGGCGGTCAATGCACTCGTGCCCGCGTTCGCGCGCAGCTTTGCCGTAACCCGTGGCTACCGATTCGTGTGGAACACGTACCAGGGCTTCCGAAGTGGGGGACCGACGGAATACCGGATGTACTGCTTCGTCAAGGCGTGAGGCGGTCTCCCGTGCGGAGAACGCCGTTGGCGGTGGCGGAGGGATTTGAACCCTCGGACGGTTTTAGCCGTCACACGCTTTCGAGGCGTGCTCCTTAGGCCGCTCGGACACGCCACCGCCGAGCAGCTTACCGAACCGCGGGCCCCTTACCCCAATCGCTGGCGGGCGAAGAACTCCTCCAGCGGCGCGGCACACTCGTCGGCGAGCACCCCGCCCCGCACTTCCGGGCGATGGTTGAGCCGCCGGTCGCGGACCACGTCCCACAGCGATCCGACCGCCCCGGTCTTGGGTTCCCACGCCCCGAACACCAGACGGCCCACGCGCGCCAGGACCAGCGCACCGGCACACATCGTGCACGGTTCGACGGTGACCGCCAGCGTGGCACCCTCCAGCCGCCAGCCGTCGCCGAGCGCGCCCGCCGCGGCCCGCAGCGCCAGGATCTCGGCATGCGCGGTCGGATCACCCAAGGCTTCCCGGGCGTTGACCGCGCGGGCCAGCTCGGTTCCGTCGGGCCCGACGACCACCGCACCGATGGGCACGTCGCGCGGACCCGCCGTCGCGGCGACAGACAAGGCGGCGCGGATCAGCTCTTCGTCAGCGATCACCGACCGATGCGGTCGATCACGGCCGAAAGCTGGTCGGCGAAGCCCATCTCCCGGGCGATGCGGCCGAGCTGCTCGTCCGCGTACAGGTCGGCCTCGTCGAGAATGACGCCCAGCACCGCCTCGGGCAGCCCGATGTCGGAGAGCAATCCCAGGTCGCCCTCCTCGAACGGGTCGGAATCCTCCAGGTCCTCGGGGTCGATGTCGGCGTCCAGCTTGTCCAGCACTTCGGCGGCGATGTCGTAGTCCAGGGCGGCGGTGGCGTCGGAGAGCAGCAGCCGGGTACCTGACGGCGCGGGGCGCACGATCACGAAGAACTCGTCATCGACGTCGAGCAGCCCGAACACGGCGCCCGCGCTGCGCAATTCCCGCAGCTCCGTCTCGGCGGCCTTGAGGCTCATCAGCGATTTGCGGGCCATTGGGGAACACCGCCACTGGCCTTCTTCACGCACGACCGCTACGCCGAAACCGTCCGGCGTATCCGCGGACAGGCCTTGGGCTGGGGCCCGTTGTGCTCCCATGGCCGCTTACGGTAGTCGCAGACCAGGCCCCCTGACCAGATGGAGCGAACCGCGGCGACATCTTGACGCACCGCCGACGCCGGATTGTGCCAACCTTAGGTCTGTGGCTAGCCCTGTTTCTCAACCACCGGTGTGCGTGCTCGGGCTGGGGCTGATCGGGGGGTCGATAATGCGGGCCGCGACGGCAGCGGGCCGGGAAGTGTTCGGCTACAACCGGTCGGTCGAAGGCGCGCATGGAGCCGCCGCCGACGGCTTCGACGCGACCACCGACCTGACGGCGACGCTCACCCGCGCCGCCGACGCCGGCGCATTGATCGTTCTGGCCGTGCCCATGCCGGCGCTGGCCGGCATGCTCGCCCACATCGCCGAACTGGCCCCGACCTGCCCGTTGACCGACGTCACCAGCGTCAAACGGGCGGTGCTCGACGAGGTTGTCGCGGCCGGCCTCCAGGAAAAATTTGTCGGCGGCCACCCGATGGCGGGCACCGCCCATTCGGGCTGGGCCGCCGGCCACCCGGGCCTGTTCACCCGGGCGCCGTGGGTGATCAGCGTGGACGACCACGTCGACCCGGTGGTGTGGTCGATGGTCATGACGCTGGCCCTGGACTGCGGTGCGGTATTGGTCCCGGCCAAGTCCGACGACCACGACGCGGCGGCGGCCGCGATCTCGCACCTGCCGCACCTGCTCGCCGAGGCGCTGGCGGTCATCGCCGGGGACGTGCCGCTGGCGTTCGCGCTGGCCGCCGGGTCGTTCCGCGATGGGACGCGGGTGGCCGGCACCGCCCCCGACCTGGTGCGGGCGATGTGTGAGGGCAACTCCGACCAGCTGGTGCCGACGGTCGACCGGGTGATCCAGTTGCTCAGCCGGGCCCGCGAGTCGCTGGTCGCGAACGATTCGGTGGCCGAACTCGTCGAGGCCGGCCACGCCGCCCGCACGCGTTACGACAGCTTTCCGCGTTCCGACATCTTCCACGTCATCATCGGCGACGAGAACTGGCGCGAGGAATTGGCCGCCGCGGGCCGGGCGGGCGGCGTGATCAGATCCGCTCTGCCAAGCCTGGATAGTCGACGATGAAGCCCTCGTCGTCCACGCTCACGACGGTGTCGGCGACCGGGGAGTGCAGCTTGATCCCGTCGTGGCCGCCCGTGCTGGTGTAACTCACGAGGTCCGCGGTGATCGCCATGTCGGGCAGGTTGACGTAGACGACCGGCAAGGTGACCGAGTCCGCCCGCTCGTGCAGGCCGAGCCGCCGGATGGGCAACGCGTTGAAGAACGGGCTGAAGACCACATCGCAGTCAAGCGCGCCGTTGTACCCGGCTCGCCGCTCGCCCTGGTGGTCGGTGACCAGCCACATGTTCTCTTCGTCCCGGGCGATGGACAGCACGCGTTCCCGTTCGGCGAGGGTGACCGTCATTCCCAGCCGCTTGGTGGCGCCGGTCTCGTCGGTCTGCAGGTCGTAGTACGCGCCGAACGCGGGGTTGGTGGCGGTGGCGGCGGCGACGATACGGCCGTTCGCCTTGATCCTCTTGCCGGACACCTGGATTCGTACCGATTCCATCCGGGAGACGTCCTGGGCACGCCAGGTCAACATTGCCTGCCACACGCGCCGAGGGCCATCAGAGGGGTCTGCGTTCACTCACCTACCGTAAGACGTGCGGGCGAACCGCGGCAGGCCTGTCGGGTAAGTGTGGCGAAGTCGTCCGGTGCCCGGCACCGACGCCCACACCACCAACGCGAGCAGCCCGTCCAGCGCCAGCGCCAGCGCGGCCACCATCAAGGCACCGACCAGGGCAAGGTGGAACTCGCGTTCCTTGATTCCGTCGATCAGGTATCGGCCCAGCCCGCCGAGGCTGGCATAGGCCGCCACCGTGGCGGTGGCGACCACCTGAAGCGTCGCGCTGCGCAGCCCACCGAGGATCAACGGCAGCGCGTTGCGCGCCTCCACCCACAGTACCTGCGCCTCCGTCATGCCCATCGCCCTGGCCGCGTCGACCACGGTCGGCTCCACGTTGGCGATTCCCGCGTACGTGCCGGCCAGCAGGGCCGGGACGCCCAGCAGCATCAGGGCGACCAGCGGCGGCCCCATCCCCAACCCGAACAGCAACGTCCCGAGCAACAGCACACCCAGCGTCGGCAGGGCGCGCAACCCGTTGACCGTGCCGACCACCAGCACCGTGCCGCGGCCGGTATGCCCGATGATGAGCCCGGCCGGAACCGCGATCAGCGCCGAGGCGCCCACCGCGACCGCCGTGTACTCGAGATGCTCCAGGACTCGCGCCGCGAGCCCGACCGGGCCGGTCCAGTTGTCGGCGGTCAATAGGTAGGAGATGGCCCCCTGGACGAAGTTCATCGCGCGCCACCCACTATCGGGGCCACCACCGACCGCCGGCGTGGTGAACGCCCGGCGTGCTCCCACGGCGTGGCCAGGCGGCCGGCCACCACGATCAACGCGTCGATGACGACAGCCAGCACGAAGAGCGCGATGATGCCGGCAAGGATCTGATCGCTCTTGTTCGTCTGGTATCCCTCGGTGAACCAGGTGCCCAGGCCGCCGATGCCGATCACCGACCCCACCGAGACCATCGCGATGTTGGTGACAACCACCACCCGCAACCCGGCGACCAGGACCGGAATGGCCAGCGGCAATTCGACTTTCAGCATGCGGGCGATCGGCGAGTAGCCGACGGCGGTGGCGGCGTCGCGCACCTGGGCCGGCACCGCGTCCAGTGCCTCGAGCACCGCCCGCACCAGCAGCGCCGCGGTGTAGGCCGTAAGCGCGACCATGACGTTGGCCTCGTCGAGGATGCGGGTCCCGATGACCATCGGCAAGACCACGAACAGCGCCAGCGACGGAATGGTGAACACGACACTCGCGGTCGCCGTCGTCAGCCGGCGGGCAACCGGTGCGCGTTGCACCGCAGCGCCCAGCGGGATCGCGAGGGCCAAGCCGATCAGCACCGGCACCAACGACAACCGCAGATGGACGATGGTCAGCGCCCAGGCGTCGTCGAGGTGGGTGAGCAGGTAGTGCATGTCGGTTCCCCGGTCAGGTCTTTCTTCGGGTTTCCACCGCGGCGAGCACGTCGTCGGCCAGCACACCGCCGACGACTTTTCCGCCTTCGTCGACGGCGAGGCCCACACCCGACGGCGACGACAGCGCCGCATCCAGCGCCTGGCTGAGGTTCCCGCGCGGACGAAACAACGAGCCGAGGCCACTCATGCTGTCCGACAACGGCATTCCCGCACGATGCCGGCGCAGGCCTTCGG
This sequence comes from Mycobacterium sp. E1386, assembly GCF_001672745.1. NCBI lineage: Bacteria > Bacillati > Actinomycetota > Actinomycetes > Mycobacteriales > Mycobacteriaceae > Mycobacterium > Mycobacterium sp. E1386. Next base: position 17,900 of record NZ_LZKH01000099.1, on the reverse strand, counting down.
AATCGATCCAGCCCAGCGGAGCGCCATCGCCGTCCACCACCACCGCCCAGCCGTCCGCCGGGCCGGTGTCGGCGAGGTCGTACGCCCTGATGCGTTGCACGTCATGCACCGGCAAGCCGGCCGCGTCGATGAGTTGCAACCATCGATAGCCGCGGCCGAGACCGATGAACCTCGAGACGAAATCATTGGCAGGGCGTGACAGCAGCCGTGCGGGTTCGTCGTACTGCTGCAACGTGCCGGCCCTGAAGACCGCGACTTTGTCCGCGAGTTTGAGCGCCTCGTCGATGTCGTGGGTGACGAAGACGATGGTCTTGTGCAATTCGCTCTGCAGACGCAGGATTTCGTTCTGCAGGTCAAGCCGAACCACCGGGTCGACGGCCGAGAACGGCTCGTCCATCAACAAGACGGGCGGGTCGGCCGCCAGCGCACGCGCCACACCGACGCGTTGTTGCTCACCGCCGGACAGCTGCGCGGGGTAGCGGGTGGCCAGCTTGGCGTCCAGCCCGACACGTTCGAGCACCTCGTAGGCGGCGGCACGAGCCGTCCGGCGGGACTGCCCCTTGAGCACCGGAACCGTTGCGACGTTGTCGATTACCCGCAGGTGCGGCATCAGGCCGGCGTGCTGGATGACGTAGCCGATCCCGAGGCGCAGCCGCACCGGGTCCAGGGTGGACACGTCCACGCCGTCGATGGTGATGGTGCCGGACGTGGGCTCGATCATGCGGTTGACCATGCGCAGGGCCGTGGTCTTGCCGCTTCCCGACGAGCCGACGAAGACGGTCAACTTCCCGTTCGGGATCACCAGACTCAACTGGTCCACCGCGGTGGTCCCGTCGGCGAAGGCCTTGCTGACTTTGTCGAAGACGATCATGCGCCGACCGGATGGTTGAAACCGTTGTCCCGCAGCCAGTCCCGGGCGGCCTGGTCGGGGTCGACACCGGAGTTTCCCGCAACCGCGGCGTTGAGTCCGGCCACCCCGGCGGTGGTCAGCTTCGCCGACACGGCGTCCAGCACCTGCTTGAGCCGGTCCGACTTCTTCTGCGAATTGACCAGCGGCACAATGTTGCCGGCCACGAAGTTGTGCTCCGGGTCCTCGAGCACCACCAGATGGTTCTGCGGGATCGCGGGGGACGTGGTGAAAACGTTTGCGGCGTTGACCCTTCCCTCCACCAGGGCCCGCACCGTCACCGCGCCGCCGCCGTCGTTGATGGCGACGAAGTCGCCCGGCCTGATGTCGAGTCCGTACTTCTGCCGCAGCCCGGGCAGGCCGGACGGCCGGTTCGCGAAGGCCGACGGCGCCCCGAACCGCACGTCCGCCGAATGCGCTGCCAGGTCGGCGATCGTCTTCAGCTTCCACGAATCAGCGGTCCCGCCCGTCACCGTCACGGTGTCGGTGTCGGTGGCCGGCGAGGGCGTCAGGACCGCCAGGTCGCCGGGCAGCCTGCGGTCGAGTTCCAATTCGACGGCGTCGAGCATGGTCGCCGTCGACTCGGGCGCGAAGTAGAGCAGCAGGTTGCCGATGTACTCCGGCACCAGGTCGATGGAATGGTCTTTCAGCGCCGGGATATAGGTCTCCCGGCTGCCGATCCCCATCCGTCGGCCCACCTCGAATCCGTTGGCCTGCAACGCTTGTGCATATATCTCGGCGATGATCTGCGATTCCGGAAAGTCGCCGGACCCCACGACGATGGATTTGGGGCTGCGGACCTGGGCGCCCAGCGGGTCGGAGCTGCTGCACGCCACCAGAACGGAGATCACCGTGAACAACACGGCCGCTTGGATGACCGCGCGGTGCGCGCGCGACGGCATCCCCATACCGCCGACACTAACCTCAGAGTCGCCCGCGCGCCGGGACCCAGCGGGCCGGTTGCGCGGTTTGGTTTCATTCTGTGCCGGATGGGACAAAGATGACCCTATGAGCAGCCATCCCCCTGCCTCGCCCAGCCAGCCGCCCCCCAAGCCCGCAGCGGCACCCAAGCCGGGCGCGGCGCCCAAGGAGCCGGCGATCGGGTTCACCCGCGCCGGCGCGCTGTGGTCGTCCCTGATCGGCGGCTTCCTGATTCTGATTCTGCTGCTGATCTTCATCACCCAGAACACGGCGGAGACGCCCTTTACGTTCTTGGGCTGGCACTGGCGCCTGCCGCTGGGCGTGGCCATCCTGCTGGCGGCGGTGGTCGGCGGGCTGATCACGGTGGCCGTCGGTACCGCGCGAATCCTGCAACTGCGCCGCGCGGCCAAGAAGCATCACGCGGCGGCGCGCTAGGGCCTAACCGGGGAGCTTGGCCAGCTCCGCCAGCCCGCGGGAGATCAGCGGGGCCACGACCTCCGGCATGTGGTCGGAGTCCATCCCGCGAGCCTGGTCCGACATCCGCCGGCGGAAGTCGATGCCGGCGGCGATGATGGCCAGCTTGAAGTAAGCCAGGGCCATGTAGAACTCCCAATGCGCCAGCGGCAGGCCGGCGACCAGCGAGTACCGGTCGGCCAACTCGTCGGCCGTCGGCAACAGCGGTGACGTCCAGGCCGCCTGCGCGTTGACGATCAAATCCAGCGCCGGGTCGCGGTACACGCACATCAGGGCCGCATCGCTGAGCGGGTCCCCGAGGGTGGACAGCTCCCAATCGACCACGGCGCGCACTTTCGTCGGGTCGTCGGCGTCCAGGATGGTGTTGTCGATCCGGTAGTCGCCGTGCACGATCGACGTGCGGCTCTGCTGCGGGATGGCCTCTTGCAGACCGGAATGCAGGCGCTCGACGTCGGCGTCGCGGCGGTCGTCGGGCAGCCGCACCAACGCCCACTGGGAACCCCACCGCCGCACCTGGCGCTCCAGGTAACCGCTGGGCTTGCCGAAATCGGCCAGTCCCACGGCCTCGGGGTCGACGTTGTGCAGGTCGACGAGGACCCGGATCAGCGAGTCGACGCAGCCCTCGATGACGGTGTGGCTGAAGGCTTCGAGCTGGGCGCGACGGCGCACCACCTGGCCTGCCACGAATTCGACGATCTGGAACGGCGCGCCCAGCACCGAGTCGTCCTCGCACAGCGCGATCGCGCGCGCCACCGGGACGGGCGTGTCCCGCAGCGCGGCGACGACCCGGTACTCACGGGCCATGTCGTGCGCAGACGGGGTCAGGCCGTGCAGCGGCGGGCGCCGGACCAGCCAGCTGGTGGCGTCGTCGTAGACGCGGAACGTCAGGTTGGAACGGCCACCGGAAATGAAGTCCGCGCGCAGCTCACCGTCGCGTCCGATGCCCAGTGAACGCAGGTACCGATCCAGCGAGGCCAGGTCGAGGCCCTCAAGTTGGTCAGCTGAAGTCACCGGACTTGTTTACCACCTCTGATTTCGCGGCAGCAGGTCCCACACGTGCTCGACTCCATTGACCCCCGCCACGGTCGCCTGACCGGATCGCGAGTACAGCAACCGGGTGACCGACGCGTAGTCGACGGGAAACGACAACAGCCGGGAGGTCCCCAAAATCTGGTGCAGCAGGACGTTGATCACCCCGCCGTGGCTGAACACCGCGACGGTGTCCTCGGGATCGACGGAGGCGACGAGGTCGTCGACCGCCGCGCGCACCCGGGCCAGAAACGCGTCCTCGTCGACCGCGCTGGGCAGGTGCCCCTGGGCCAGGCGCGCCCACTCCTCGGGCATTTCCTGGCGGATCTGCTCGACCGGGATGTACAGCGGCAGATCCCGGTCATATTCGGCGAATCGGTCGTCGATCTCGACCGTGAGCTCCCGCGCCGCCGCGACCGGCTCGGCGGTCTGGATGGCGCGCCGCTGGGGGCTGCTCACCACCCGGGAGATGGGAAACCGGTCCAGCGCCTTGGGAAGTCGCTCGATCTGCGCCAGCCCCTCGTCCGACAGGTCCGGGTCGGAGCCCTCGCCGTGTTCGCTGCGCAGCGGCAGGGCGTGCCGGACCAGAAGCAATTGCATGGGTGTGTCCCTGTCTGTGGTTGAGCGCGACGTGTTCATTCAAAGCATGCGGACCGGTCCGCGCAAAATGAGGCTCAGCAGGAGGCCGACCGCGAGGAGGGCGAATGACCGAGCCGAGCAGGGATTGGGACGTGGCGTACCGGCAGGAGACGCCGCCGCCATGGAGCATCGGGCGGCCGCAGCCCGAGCTGGCCATGCTGATCGACGCGGGCAGTATCCGAAGCGATGTGCTGGACGCCGGCTGCGGCCATGCGGCGCTGTCGCTGGCCCTGGCCGCGCGGGGGCACACCGTGGTGGGCCTGGACAGCAGCGCCACCGCGATCGAGGCCGCCGCCATGGCGGCCGCGGAACAAGGACTGACGACGGTGACTTTCGCGCAGGCGGACGTCACAAACTTCCGCGGTTATGACGGCCGCTTCGCCACGATCATGGACAGCGGGCTGTTCCATGCGCTGCCGCCGGAGAAGCGCCAGGACTATCTGCAGTCGATCCTCCGGGCGGCCGCCCCCGGGGCGGCGCTCTACATCCTTGCCTTCGCCGCCGGCGCGCTGGGCGACGTCGATCACGGTGGGCCGCGCGGCTTCACCGAAACCGAGTTGCGCGACGCCGTCTCGGCGCTCTGGCGGGTCGACGAGCTGCGCCCGGCCAAGGTGTACGGCAACGCGCCCGCGGTTTCCGATGGTCCGTTGGCACACCTGGAACGCGACGACGACGGCCACTTCATGGCGCCCGGGTTTCTGCTCACCGCGCACAAGCCGGACTGAACGAAAGGGGCAGCGGCCCGCGTGGAGAATGCTATTCTCCACACAGAGAGCGGGGTGTGCGGATGACGACGATGGATCAGGACCGGCTTGACGCGGGGGTTCTTGCCCGCTGGCTGGATGCGAACGGTGCGCCGGGCGCCGGTGAGGAACCGCGGCTGGAGCAGCTGAAGGGCGGTTCGCAGAACACGCTGTATCTGCTCGACCGCGGCGGCGAGCGGATGGTGCTGCGGATGCCCGGCCCCCGCGCCGATGCGGCGCGCATCGACGGCTTGCTGCGCGAGATCCGGCTGGTGCGTGCCCTGTCCGGCACCGACGTCCCGCACGCGGCGCTGATCGCCGCCGACGACACCGGCACCGTGCTCGGCATGCCGTTCTACGTCATGCAGGCCATCGACGGCTGGAGCCCTATGGACGGCGGGTGGCAACCACCGTTCGACACCGACCTGAACGCCCGGCGCGGGCTGGCCTTTCAGCTCGTCGAGGGCGCGGCGAAGCTGGGGCGGGTGGACTGGCGGGCTCAAGGTCTGGACGGCTTCGGCCGCCCGGACGGATTTCACGAGCGACAGGTCGACCGCTGGCTGACCTTCCTCGACGCCTACAAGGTGCGCGACCTACCGGGCCTCGACGAGGCCTCGGAGTGGCTGCGCAACAATCGGCCCGCGCATTACCGACCGGGCATCATGCACGGCGATTACCAATTCGCCAACGTGATGTTCGCCCATGGGGAGCCGGCGCGGCTCGCCGCGATCGTGGACTGGGAGATGACGACGGTCGGCGACCCGCTGCTGGACCTGGGGTGGTGCCTGCTGGGCTACGACGGCGAAGAGCCGCGCGCCGACGGGTTCTATCTCGACATGACCGGCATGCCCACCCGCAGCGAACTGCTGCGGCACTACGAGTCGGTCAGCGGGCTTTCCACCGAAAACATCGACTACTACCTGGTGCTGGCGAATTGGAAGCTCGGCATCGTGCTGGAAAAGACCTACGCTGCGGGAGTGAAGTCCGGGAAGGTCGACCCCAAGATCCAGGACGCCTTCGGGACGATGATCCCGCAGCTGATCGCCACGGCGGCCGAACTGACCAGGGGCCATTGAGATGGGTTATGCCGACCGGCTTTTCGATCTGACCGACCGGGTCGTGCTGATCACCGGCGGAAGCCGAGGACTGGGCCGCGAGATGGCGTTCGCCGCCGCGCGCTGCGGCGCCGACGTGGTGATCGCCAGCCGCAACATGGACAACTGCGTGAGCACGGCCAAAGAAATCGAGGCAGAAACCGGGCGCTCCGCTATGCCGTACCAGGTGCACGTCGGGCGCTGGGACCAACTCGACGGCCTGGTCGACGCGACCTACGACAGGTTCGGCAAGGTGGACACGCTGATCAACAACGCCGGCATGTCACCGCTGTACGACAAGCTGACCGACGTCACCGAGAAACTGTTCGACGCGGTTCTCAACCTCAACCTCAAAGGGCCGTTCCGGTTGTCGGCGTTGGTGGGCCAGCGGATGGTGGCGGCCGGCCGCGGGTCCATCATCAACGTGAGCACGGCCGGGTCGTTGCGCCCCACTCCCGACATCGTTCCCTACGCCGCCGCCAAGGCCGGGCTCAATGCCATGACCGAGGCGCTGGCGAAGGCGTTCGGGCCGTCGGTGCGGGTCAACACGCTGATGGCCGGCCCCTTCCTCACCGACGTGAGCAAAGCGTGGAATCTCGACGCCGCCCAGGGCACGCCGTTCAAGCACCTGGCACTGCAGCGCGCCGGAGAACCGGCCGAAATCGTCGGGGCCGCACTGTTTCTGGCATCGGACGCCTCCAGTTTCACCACCGGTTCGATCCTGCGCGCCGACGGTGGAATTCCCTAGCGTGGCGAGCCGGGCGGCGGGTCGCCGCCAACAAAAGAGTAGGAGCATTCGAATGTCTTGGGACTTCTCCACCGAACCGGACTTCCAGCGGAAAATCGACTGGGTCCGCGACTTCGTCCGCGAAGAGGTCGAGCCGCTCGAGGTGCTGTTCCCGGGTTGCGAGTTTCTGCCACTGAATGAAGAACGCCGTCGCATCGTCGATCCGCTCAAGCAGCAGGTCCGCGACCAAGGCTTGTGGGCACCGCATCTGGGCCCCGAACTCGGGGGCCAGGGCTTCGGCGCGGTCAAGCTGACGTTGATCAACGAGATTCTGGGCCGCAGTCCCTGGGCGCCAATCGTTTTCGGTACGCAGGCGCCCGACACCGGCAACGCCGAAATCATCGCGCGCTTCGGAACGCAGGAACAAAAGGACCGCTACCTCGCCGGCCTGCTGTCCGGGGAGATCTTCTCGTGCTTCTCGATGACGGAGCCGCAGGGTGGCGCCGACCCGCGGGTGTTTCGGACGCGCGCCTTCCGCGACGGCGACGACTGGGTGATCACCGGTCGAAAGTACTTCTCCTCCAACGCCTCCGTCGCCTCGTTCTTCATCGTCGTCGCGATCACCGACCCGGACGTGCCCGTCCATCGGGGCGCCTCGACGTTCCTGGTGCCGGCCGGTACCGACGGGCTGACCATCGAGGCCACCCACCACCTGGTCGGCGCGCTGCCGCACGAACCCGGGCACTCCCTGGTGCATTACGAGGGCGTCCGGGTGCCGTCGGACGCGCTGTTGGGTGAACCGGGCCAAGGCTTCATGATCTTGCAGACCAGGCTGGCCGGCGGGCGGCTGCACCATGCGATGCGGTCGATCGGGGTGGCCCAGCGCGCGGTGGAGATGATGGCGCGCCGCGCGAAAAGCCGTTTCACGCAGGGCAGTTCGCTGGCCGATAAGCAGCTGGTTCAGGCATTCATCGCCGACTCCTACACCGAGCTGATGCCGTTCCGGCTTGCGGTGCTGCACGCGGCGTGGCTGATCGACACCGCCGGGGAGCATGCGGCCCGCGCCGAGATCGGCGCCTGCAAGATCCTGGCCTCCCAGGTGCTGAAATCGATTGGGCTGCGGGCGATCCAGGTGCACGGTGCGCTGGGCACCACCGACCAGCTGCCGCTGGTCAACGTGCTGCTCGGCGGGGTGGCGCTCGGCCTGGCCGACGGGCCGACCGAGGCCCACAAGGTCAACCTGGCCCGGCTGCTGCTCAAACACTACGAGTCCGAAGACGCCGAGTGGCCGAGCGAACTGCTGGACATCCGGCGGGAGGCCGCACGCACCAAGTACGGCGACCTCGTCAACCGTGTGCCGGCGCTGCCTGATTCGCCGTGAGCAGCAGGGTGACCGCGGCGGTCGAACGGGCGCTCGACGACCGCCAGCGGGAGGCTACCGAGGAGGTGGAGCGCATCCTGGCCGCGGCGGTCCGTGTCATGGAACGGGTCGCGCCGGAGCCACCTCGGGTGAGCGATATCGTCGCCGAGGCCGGTTCCTCCAACAAGGCGTTCTACCGGTATTTCGCCGGTAAGGACGATCTCATCCTGGCCGTCATGGAACGCGGTGTGGCCATCGTCGTGTCCTACCTCGAGCACCAGATGGCCAAGGAGCGCGAGCCGCGCGATCGGGTCGCCCGCTGGATCGAGGGCGCGCTCGCGCAAGTGGCCGACCCGCACCTGAGCAGCCTGAGCCGGGCGGCCGTCGGACAGATGTCGGCCGGCGCGAATTGGCGTGCGGCCGATCAGGAGATGTTGCGACCGCTACGCGATCTGCTCGTCGAACCCGTTGCGGCGCTGGGAAGTAGCGATGTCGAGCGCGACGTCGAGGCCGTGTTCAGTTGCACCGCCGCGAACATGCGCCGATATGTGGGGTCGGCCGACCGGCCTGAATCCGACGACATCGCACACCTGGTGGGCTTTTGCCTGCGCGGCCTGGGGGTCGGTTGATGCGCGCCGTCGTCTGCCGTTCCTACGGCACTCCGGAAGACCTTGTCCTCGAGGACGTCGATGACCCGGTTCCGGCACCGGGGCAGCTGCTGGTGCGGGTGCACGCCGCCGCGGTCAATTTTCCCGACGTGCTGTTCATCGCCGGCAAGTATCAGGTGAAGATTCCGCCGCCGTTCATACCGGGCAACGAGATCGCCGGTGAAGTGATCGCCGCCGGCGCAGGCGCGCCGTTCGAACCGGGGCAGCGGGTTTCCGGGACCACCTTCGGCGCGTTCGCCGAACTGGCGCTGCTGGACGCGAGCCAGGCGGCGCTCGTGCCCGACGACGCCGACTTCGGGTCGGCCGCCGCCTTCGGCGTGACCTACCGCACCGCCTACCACGCGCTGCGCTCGACCGCCGCGGTGGCAGAAGGTGATTGGGTCGTGGTGCTGGGCGCCGCCGGCGGTGTGGGGCTGGCCGCCGTCGACCTGGCCGTCGCCATGAAGGCCCGGGTGCTGGCGGCCGCTTCGAGCCCGGAGAAGCTCGAGCTGTGCCGGCGGCGGGGCGCCGAGGCGACAGTCGACTATGACCGTGAAGACTTGAAGTCGCGCATCCGCGAGCTCACGGGCGACGCCGCCCGAGTGATCATCGACCCGGTCGGCGGGCCGTACGCGGAGCCGGCGCTGCGCGGGTTGGCGCGCGGCGGCACCTTCGTCACCCTGGGCTACGCGGCGGGCACGATACCCGCGATCCCCCTCAATCTCGTTCTGCTCAAGGACATCTGCGTGCGAGGCATGGAGATCCGCACATTCATGACCGACCACCCCGACGAGGCCGTCCGCGACATGCGGGAGCTGTCGGAGATGTTCGCCGCCGGCACGATCCGGCCGTACATCGGCGCGCGGTTCCCGCTGTCCGAAACCGCCGCCGCGCTGCGGCATGTGGCCGACCGGAAGGTGTTGGGCAAGGTCGTCATCGACGTCACGGCGTGACGATGTCGAAGCTCGGGTCCGGCTGATCGAGCGCATCCAGAAATGCCCGCAGTGCCGCCTGGTCGCCGGATACCTGTAGGCCGGGCGAGGCGAAGTCGCCCAGCGCCGCCGTCAGCAGCCGGGATTTGCCGGCCAGCTCGACCGTGACCGTCGCGGTCGCGGGGTCGGCCGCCACCCTGCGGTACACGAGCACCCCGTTGCGCAGGGTGAGCCGGTAGTTGGCGGTCAGATCGGCGAAGGCGATGTCGATGGCGAGGTCGAGATCCCAGCTGCGCGGCCCGTCGACACGGATGGCGAGGCTGTCGAAGATCTGCTCCGGGGTCAGCTGCAAAAGCATGGTGGGCGAGGTGACCTGAGTCGCGGTGCCGAAGTTCCCACCGCGCAATTCCGTTGCGCCGCTGAGGAAGAAGTTGCGCCAGGTGGCATTCTCGGCGCCGTAGGCCAGCTGCTCGAGCGTGGCCGCGTACAGCGCGCGGGCGACGGTGTGCGCGCTGTCGGTGAAGATGGCGTGGTCCAGCAGCGTTGCCGCCCAACGGAAGTCACCGGTGTCGAATGCGGTCTGGGCCAGTTCGACAACCCGGTCGATTCCGCCCATCGCCTCGACGTAACGCGGCGCGAGCGTCTCGGGCGGATGCGGCCACAATCGGGCCGGGTTGCCGTCGAACCAGCCCATGTAACGCTGGTAGACGGCCTTCACGTTGTGACTGACCGACCCGTAATACCCGTGGGTGTGCCAGGCGCGCTCGAGCGCGGGCGGCATCTGGAACATCTCCGCGATCTCGACCCCGGTGTGGCCGCGGTTGAGCAGTCGCAACGTCTGGTCGTGCAGGTAGGCATACAAGTCGCGCTGCAGCGACAGGAATTCGACGATGCTCTCCCGCCCCCAGATCGGCCAATGATGGGAGGCGAACACCACATCGGCGCGGTCGGCGAAGACGTCGATGGCCTCGGTCAGATAACCAGACCAGGCGTGTGGGTCGCGCACCAGGGCACCGCGCAGGGTCTGCAGGTTGTGCAGGTTGTGGGTGGCGTTCTCGGCCATGCACAGCGCGCGGAAACGCGGGAAGTAGAAATGCATTTCGGCGGGCGCCTCGGTGCCGGGCGCCATCTGGAACTCGATCTCAACACCGTCGATGGTGTGTCTCTCGCCGGTCTCGCGGACATCGAGGGTGGGGACGATGATCGCCACCTCGCCGGTGGAGGTCGCCTGGCCCAGCCCGCATCCCACCTGGTCCCGCGGTCCGCGGGACAGCAGGGTGCCGTACATGTAGGTCGCCCGGCGCGTCATGGCCGGACCGGCGTAGACGTTCTCCTGGACCGCATGTTCGACGAAGCCTTCCGGTGCGAGCACGGCCACCGCGCCCGCGTCCACATCCGCCTGTGAGGTGACGCCCAACACGCCGCCGAAGTGGTCGACGTGGCTGTGGGTGTAGATGACCGCGACGACGGGCCGGTCGCCCCCGCGGTGCGCGCGATACAGCGCCAGTGCCGCCGCCGCGACCTCCGTGGACACCAGCGGGTCGATGACGATGATGCCGGTGTCGGTCTCGACGAACGTGACATTCGAAAGGTCGAAGCCACGGACCTGGTAGATGCCCGGAACCACTTCGTAGAGGCCCTGTTTGGCGGCGAGCGTGGACTGCCGCCACAGGCTGGGGTGCACCGACGGTGGGGCGGGACCACCGAGGAAGGAGTAGGCGTCGTTGTCCCAGACCACTCGTCCGTCGGCCGACTTGATGACGCACGGGGACAGGGCGGCGATGAATCCGCGATCGGCGTTGTGAAAATCCGCGTCGTCATCGAATGGCAGCGTGTGCGCGCGATGCGCCGCCTCGATGACTGCGGTGGGGGGTGTGCGCTCCACGCCAATACAGTGCCACCAACGCACCATTTCGCGAGGCGTTGCGGCGCATATTGTCGACCGGCCAACGAAGACTCAAACAATTATCCGGAACCCTAGATGTTCGGCTCAGTTAAACCGCATACTGCCCCAGACGGCCCTCAATGCCGAGGGTCGCAACTTTCGGGCAAAGGAGAACATGTGAAGCGTGGACTGATGGTCGCGGTGGTCGGAGCGGCAGTTCTGGCCGCCGGTATTTCCGGCTGTTCCAGCAATAAGTCGAGTTCGGGCGGTTCGGGCACCAGCTCCGCGGTGAACACCTCGGCGGGCGCTGCCAGCGGAACCAAGGTCATCATCGACGGCAAGGACCAGAACGTGAGCGGCTCCGTCGTCTGCACCACGGCCGGCGGTAACACCAACATCGCGATCGGTGGCGCCGCGACCGGCATCGCCGCCGTGGTCACCGACGCCAACCCGCCCCAGGTGAAGTCGGTCGGGCTGGGCAACGTCAACGGTGTGACGCTGGGCTACACCTCTGGGACCGGCCAGGGTAACGCCTCCGCCGAGAAGAACGGCAACAGCTACAAGATCACCGGGACAGCCACCGGGGTCGACATGGCCAACCCGATGCAACCGGTGAACAAGCCGTTCGAAATCGACGTCAATTGCTCTAGCTAGCTGAGGACGCGGGCGGTTGCCACCCGTTGAGTGGCAACCGCACCGTGAACTCGGTGTGGCCGGGTGAACTGTCCACGGTGATCGTTCCGTCGTGGGCCTTGACGACGGCTGAGACGATCGCCAGACCCAGCCCGGTGCTCCCACCCTTGCGGGAACGCGAGGTATCACCACGGGCGAACCGCTCGAACACTTCCGACTGAAGCGCCGCCGGGATGCCGGGGCCGTTGTCGATGACCTGCAGCACGGTGTTCGCCGGCTCGGTGCTCAACCGGGTGGTCACGACCGTGCCCGCGCCGGTGTGCAGGCGGGCGTTGGCGAGCAGGTTGGCCAGCACCTGGTGCAGCCGGGCCGCATCACCGGTGACGATCACGGGTTCCTCGGGCAGGTCGAGCTCCCACTGATGGTCCGGCCCGGCGACGTGCGCATCGTTGACCGCGTCGACCGCCACCCGCGACAGATCGACCGGCTCGCGTTCCAGCGGCCGGCCGGAGTCCAGCCGGGCAAGCAGCAGCAGGTCCTCCACCAGGCGCGTCATCCGTTCGGTCTCGGAGGCCACCCGGCTCATCGCGTGCTCCACCGCCTCCCGGTCGTCACCCATGCGCTGGGTCAGTTCGGTGTATCCGCGGATCGCGGCCAACGGCGTGCGCAGTTCGTGACTGGCGTCGGCGACGAACTGGCGGACACGGGTCTCGCTGGCCTGCCGGGCCGACAGCGCGGCCGCGATGTGATCGAGCATCCGGTTAAGAGCCGACCCCAGCTGGCCCACCTCGGTGGAGGGGTTCGCGTCGGATTCGCGCACCCGCAGCGGCAGCTCGACCTCACCGCGATCCAGCGGCAGGTCGGCCACCCTGCTCGCGGTCTGCGCGACGCGGCGCAGCGGAGCCAGCGCCCGCCGGATGATGACGACCCCGGCGATCGTCGCGGCGGCCAGCGCGACCGCGGTGACGATCGCGAAAATGACCAGCATCCGGATCAGGGTGGCGTCGACGTTGGCCATCGACAGGCCCGTGACGATGGTGTCGCCTCCATTGCGACTCGGGGCCGCGACCACCCGATACCGGCCGAGCCCGTCCAGGTCCAGGGTGACCGGCGCACGGCTGCCGGCGATTTGCTCGAGCTGCGCCTGGGCGGCCGGGGTCAGCGCGGCCCGGGTGCCGCTGCTGGTGAGGTAGCCGGCGTCCACAGTCTTGCCATGGTTGACCACCGCGGCCACCATGCCCGCCGGCTGACCGGGGGCGTCAAGGAATCGTGGGCCCGGACCGGGGCGGGGATAGTACGAGTGCTCGCGCCGCGGGCGGTTCGGTTCGGGGTACATCAGCGCCGAACGGAACGACGTGCCCGCGAGTTGCCCGTCGAGCTGCTTGACCAGGTGGTGGTTCAGCGCCAGCTCGGTCACCGCGGTTATGCCGACACACACGATGGCCAGCACGACGATCTGCCCGACCAGCAACCGCAGCCGCAGGGACCAGGTCCGCCGCGCATTGGCCGACGGTCGCGACCCGCTTCGCCCGGCTTCGCCGCGCTTGCGATCGCTCCTGGCCGACGGTCGCGACCCGCTTCGCCCGGCTTCGCCGCGCTTGCGATCGCTTCTGGCCGACGGTCGCGACCCGCTTCGCCCGGCTTCGCCGCGCTTGCGATCGCTTCTAGCGAGCCGGCTTGAGGACATAACCCGCGCCACGCAGCGTGTGGATCATGGGGTCGCGACCGTTGTCGATTTTCTTGCGCAGATACGAGATATAGAGCTCGACGATGTTGGACCTGCCGCCGAAGTCATAGCTCCATACCCGGTCGAGGATCTGGGCCTTGCTCAGCACGCGCTTGGAGTTGCGCATCATGAATCGAAGCAACTCGAACTCGGTGGAGGTCAACGCAATTGGCTCGCCGGCCCGGGTGACCTCGTGACTGTCCTCGTCGAGCACCAGATCACCGACCACCAGCTGCGCGCCGCTGTCCACCGTCGTCACTCCCGTGCGTCGCAGCAACGCCCGCAGCCGCAGCACCACCTCTTCGATGCTGAACGGCTTGGTGACGTAGTCGTCGCCGCCCGCGGTCAACCCGGCGATGCGGTCTTCCACGGCGTCCTTGGCCGTCAGTAAGAGCACGGGCAGCTGCGGGGTCTCTTCGCGCAGCTTGTGCAAGACATCGAGCCCGCTCATATCGGGCAGCATCACATCGAGGACGACCACGTCGGGGCGTTGGGCGCGGGCGGCGGCGATGGCGGATGCCCCATCGCTCGCGGTCGCGATGTTCCAGCCCTCGTAGCGCAGCGCCATCGACACCATTTCGGCAAGCACCGACTCGTCGTCCACGACCAATACGTTGATCGGGTTCCCATCGGCACGACACATCACGACCCGCTCGACGGAGGATCGGGGATGCGTCACACGTTCCAGTATGCGCACCGCCCTGAGCCGCCGCTATGGCCTACCTTTGCACACCCTGTGAACGGGATCGCGCGACCGCTGAGCAGTCGCGCGATCCCGTTTTCCCGGCGAAGTGGCTAATACCAGTAGCGCCGGCCGGCGACTGGGCGGCCGATCGAGCCCATAATCCACAGCACGGCGCCGATGACGAGCACGACGACGCCGATCTCCCAAAGCAGGGGGACGCTGAACACAAACCCGAGAATAAGTAGGACTACGCCGAGGACGATCATGACGACTCCTTTAGGTGAGGGGCACTAGGACACCAGGCATTGAACTGGGCTGCGGAACATGGCAGTCCTTGACTTTCGGGTTGACGCCCCCGTAATTCAAAGGCCCCGCGATGACGGTCAACGCAATGTTTCCCGCCGTTACACAACTGGTTGAGTCACCTTTGAAGTAGTCGCGTTGCCATGCCGCAAACACCCCGATGAGCAGCCATACCAGGGCAATGGTGCCGATGATTCCGCTGCCACGCATGGTGACCTCCAATGTGGTCGAGAAAAATTTCTCGTGGACCATAGTTACCCATTCGACTTGTGTTTAAACCTTCGTGAGGGTGAATTCGGCAGTGTGCCAGCGGAGCCCGGGGACTAAGTGCGGTCGGCGAGCCACGCCGTGGCCCGCCTCTTCGACGCCCGCGAAAGCCACGCGTCCTGGATGAGCTCGGCCAGTTCGGTCCTGCCGATTTCGGGTAGCCGGGCGGCCCGCACAAGTACCGATGGATGTCCGGCAAAGTGGTCGGTGGTGAAGAACGGCGAATCGGGATCCTGGGTCAGCGCCAACTTGTCGCTCTCCGACTCCACCCAGAGCATGATCACGTCGGCATAGCGCTCGCCGGTGGCCGGATCGATCGCGTCGGGCTGGGGCGTGCGGAAGAACACGAACGACTTACCGCCCACCTGATAGATGGCGTTGCCCTTCGGACCCTCCAGGCGCTGAACGTGCGGCATCGACGCGGCGATCTTGTGCACGTCGCTCACTCGGGCGGGTCGATCGGCCACACCGGCGAGGGTAGCGGCCGTGACACCCTAGCCGCGTCGCTGCGCGGACACGTACAGCGTGGGCGGCATCGTGTGTTCCGCTTCCTGCGGAACGTTGCGGCCGTAACGAGCCATCAACTCCGAAAACGTCGCCGTGGCGACGTCCCAGCCCCGGTCTCGCAGCCAGCCGTCGACGGCGGTGCGCTCTTCGGGATACCAGAGGTCGTCGTAGTCGGTGATCTCGGAGTCGACCAGCTTGGCGGCCGCGGCTCGCATGCGCTGCATGTCCTCGCGCTGGCGCCGGACGAGCTCGGGATCGGTGAATCCCGCGCCCGGCACGTTCGAAGCCAGCCAGCTGCCGTCCGCGCTGAGGGAATGGATGCGCTCGAACAACAAGTCCTGGGCCTGGGCGGGCAGGTAACGGACCAGACCCTCGGCCGACCAGGCGGCGGGCTTGGTCGGGTCAAATCCTGCCTCCTGCAACGCGTTCGGCCAATCCTGCCGCAGATCGATCGGCACGTTCACCAGGCGTGCCTTCGGTTGGGCACCGTGCTCGCGCAGCGTGTTGGATTTGAAGTCCAGCACCTTTGGCTGATCCAGCTCGTAAACGACCGTGCCGTCGGGCCACGGCAGCCGCCAGGTGCGCGCGTCCAATCCGGCGGCCAGGATCACCACCTGCCGCACGCCGGAGTCGGCCGCGCCCAGGAAGAACTCGTCGAAAAAGGCTGTCCGCGTGGCCATGAAGTCGATCATCAGCTGGATGCGCGTACTCACCTCCGGCTCAAGCTCCACCGCCTTGGCCAGGAGTGCGGGATCGGCGTAGATGCTCCACATGCCTTCGCCCGCGGCGTCGACGAACACGCGCGCGAACGGGTCTTTGATGAGCGGGTTGGCGCTCTCGGTCTCGGCGGCCCGCGCCGCCGCGACGCCCAGTGCGGTGGCTCCCACGCTTTGGGTGATGTCCCAGGAATCGTTGTCGGTACGCGGCATCGCCAGTTCCCTTCACGCGCGAGTCAGTTAGTTCCGCACACTATTGTTCCAGCCTCCGCCGCCCGGGGCCCCTTCGCGAGGGTGGCCTACGCTTTTTCCCAGACGGCCCACAGGGTTGCAGAGGAGCGCTGGCATGACGGAAGTGTTTGCCCCGATCGGCACGGGCCCCGCGTGGATGCGGTGAACCTGGACGCCGTCGCGGCGTGGATGTCCGAGCAGGGACTCGGCGAAGGCCCGTTGGAGGATGTTTCCGCCGTCACCGGTGGAACGCAGAACGTCATGGTCCGGTTCACCCGGGCCGGCCGGCCCTATGTCCTGCGCCGGGGGCCGCGACACCTGCGTCCGCGGAGCAACAGCGTCATCCTGCGGGAAACGAAAGTCCTTGCGGCACTGGCCGGTTCCGACGTTCCGCACCCACACCTGATCGCCGCCTGCGAAGATCCCGCCGTGCTGGGCGACGCCGTCTTCTACCTGATGGACCCAGTCGACGGGTTCAACGCCGGCGAGGGACTGCTGCCGCTGCATGCGGGCGATGCCGCCGTCCGGCACGGCATGGGCCTGTCGATGGCCGATGCGCTGGCCAAGCTGGCCGCCGTCGACCACGTCGCGGTGGGGCTCGCCGACTTCGGCAAGCCGGAAGGCTTCCTCGAACGCCAGGTGCCGCGCTGGCTCTCGGAGCTGGAGTCCTACAGCGACTATGACGGCTACCCGGGACCGGACATCCCGGGCATCGAGGAAGTGTCGGCCTGGCTGGAGCGCCATCGGCCGGCGACGTGGACGCCCGGCATCATGCACGGCGACTACCACGCCGCCAACGTGATGTTCTCCCGAACTGGGCCGGACGTGGTCGCCATCGTCGACTGGGAGATGTGCACGATCGGCGACCCGCTGCTGGATCTGGGCTGGCTGCTGGCCACTTGGCGCCAGCCCGACGGTTCCACTGTGTTCAGCCACGCCCTGGGCGGTCAGGACGGTTTGGCCAGCACCGACGAACTCTTCCAGCGCTATGCGGCCAACACCACCCGCGACTTGTCGAATATCACCTGGTACACGGTGCTGGCCTGCTTCAAGCTGGGCATCGTCATCGAGGGGACACTCGCCCGGGCCTGCGCGGGCAAGGCCGAAAAGGAGGTCGGCGACCAGCTGCACGCCGCGACGGTGCACCTGTTCGAGCGCGCGCTGGGCATGATCGAGGGCCAGCGCTGATCCACTAACATCTCCGTTCGTGCCGCCTTATCCCGAGGAACCCGACTACTACTCCGAGCCCACCCAGGCCGCGCGGTATGGCGGCGGGTATTACGACGAGCCGGCGCCCCAGCCCGAGCCGCCCACTCCGTGGTACCGCCGCCCCGCGGCGCTGGTGGCGGCCGGCGCGATCGGGGTGATCGTGCTTGCGCTCGTGGCCTTTGCGGTGGTCAAGCTGGTGGCCGGTTCGCCCGCGCATAGTCCGGCAGCGACGACTACGACCACCGCGCCGACCACAACGGTGACG
>NZ_LZKH01000098.1:0-28014 GCF_001672745.1 Mycobacterium sp. E1386 | reverse complement strand
GGCGCATAGCCTTGCCGGCGTCACAGACCAGCTTGTCGCCGACGACCCACACGTGCGGACAATCCTGCAGACCGGTCCGGGCGCGCTGCAGGAAGTTTCACGCCTCCTCAACAGCGTCAAGCCGACCTTGCCCGTGCTGCTTGCCAACCTCACCAGCCTCGGGCAGGTCGGTGTCACCTACCTGCCTTCGCTTGAGCAGCTTCTTGTGCTCATCCCCCCTTACTTCGCCGACCTTCAGGCCATCGCGCCGAACAACAACGCGACCGGTCTGCCGCTGGGTAACTTTCGGATCGAATCCGGTGATCCGCCCGCCTGCACTGTGGGATTCCTACCGCCGTCCCAGTGGCGGTCGCCGGCAGATACCACCACCGTGGACACACCGGATGGGCTGTATTGCAAATTGCCGCAAGACTCGCCCATCCTCGTGCGAGGCGCACGGAACCTGCCCTGCATGGCCCATCCGGGTAAACGAGCTCCCACCGTGCAAATCTGCGACAGCGACAAGCCCTACATGCCGTTGAGCATGCGTCAACATGCGCTGGGGCCAAACCCCATCGACCCCAACCTCATTTCGCAGGGCGTGCCGCCCGACGACCGAGCTAGCACCGGCGACCACACATTCGGGCCAGTTGAGGGGACTCCGCCGGCGGGCGGCAGCGGTCCAGCGGCAGCACCTGCGCCGCCGGCGCCGCAAGTCCCGGGGCAGGTGGTACCGGGCCCCCCACCAGGTTCCCCGGACGCCCCGGCCGGTCCGGGGCCCGCGGCGCCGAGCTCCGCGCACATCACCGCGCCGGACGGGCCGTCGGTCGCCGTCGTTCCCTATGATCCGCGTACAGGGCGGTACATGTCGCCGAACGGGTTGGTGGTCGAACAGAGCGACTTGGCCGCAGGGGCACACAAGAGTTGGAAAGACCTTGTCTTGCAACCACAGCGCCGCCCGTCGTGAACAACTTATTACCCCGTGGTTTTCGGTTCGTCGCCGTAGAAAGCGTTGTGGCAGTCCTGGTTTCGTCCGTCATCGCGCCTGGCCATGCTTCTAACGACCAACCCGCCCTCAACGGGACCTACATTGCACGGTCAGATGGGCAATGGGCCAAGACGAACCAGAGATTTCACGACGAAGCAACGGTTTCGAGTACGTGGACCATAGTTTCGAGCTGTGCCGATATCTTCGACTGCTCTGGGCAAGTCACCAGCGACGCGGGTTGGAACTCCGGCGCGATTTACCGGAGCGGTATGTGGTTTGTGACCCATACCGTCGATAACTGGGAAAAGTGTGAGGACGGCAGCACCGCTCCTGGCAAGCAGATTTATAAGTTCTACCCTGACCCAAACGGTACGTCGGCTCTCCTGGGGTGGGATACGACCACAGCGCCCAGCGGCGCCTGCGGCCGCAGTCGCCCGCTGGAGATTGAAATGCCGTTCAAGCTCACGCCGAAGGACTAGGGCCGGCATAACAACGTCGGAGCTCACTGTCGCAGCACAGCAACCTGAGTACGCCCATACCCGCTGCCACCGAAGCCTGTCCGCGCCCGCAGCGCAAGCCCATAGCAATGTTTCGGCTCTCCGCCATTTGCTCTAGCCGCTGGCGGCGCAGAATGTAGAATGTCTGCAATCCTGCCAACGGTTGCGGAAGGAAGACGGCATGTCGACGGTGCCCTATGCTCGCTGACAGTCACACCGAAAAGTTGGCGCGCAGGGTCGCCGACCTGTTGACGAACGACGCTCAGTTCGCGGCGGCCTTGCCGCGAGAAGACGTGAGTCGAGCCATCCTGCGGCCGCAAATCGGTTTGGCCGGCCTCATGCGCACCGTGGCCGATGGTTATGCGGACCGGCCGGCCCTGGGCAGGCGAGCCGTCGAGGTGGTGCGCGAGGCGTCCACCGGCGCGCAGCGTCTCGAGATGCTGCCATGGTTTGATTTCGTGACGTACCGCGAACTGTGGCAGCGGGTGTCGGCAGTGGCCAGCGCACTGGCCGACGGCGCAGTGTCCGCGGGCGATCGTGTCGCCACGCTGGGTTTCTGCAGTGTCGACTACACCACTATCGATTTGGCGGCACCGTTGATGAGCGCGGTTTCGGTGCCGCTGCACGCCGGAGCGCCGGTCGGGCAACTGCGACGGATAGTCGAGGAAATCGAGCCGTCCGTGATCGCTTGCAGCGCCGCGTATCTCAACGACGGTGTGGAGCTGGCACTTGGTGCGGCCACACCGGCCATCCTCGTGGTTTTTGACCGCCACCCGCAGCTCGACGAGCACCAGCGAAACCTTGATGAAGCGCGCGCACGCCTCGCCGCGGCGGGCAGTTCCGTCGTCTTGGAAACCATCGAGGAGCTCTTGCAGCGTGGCGCGGCCAGACCCCTACCACCGGAGCCGCCGGCCGACGACGACCGACTCGCGGCCATCGTCTATACCTCGGGAAGCAGCGGAAGCCCAAAGGGCGCCATGCAGCCCGAGGGGCTGGCCAAGGGCGTATGGACCGTTACGGCGGCCGTGCTGACGGAACGCGGATTTGCGATCCCGGCGATCACCTTGAATTACATGCCGATGAGCCATACCGCCGGTCGCGCGATGCTGTATTCGACACTGGGTGCCGGCGGCACCGCGTATTTCACCGCAAAGAGCGACCTCTCGACATTCTTGGACGACCTATCACTTGTACGCCCCACCCAGCTGAACTTTGTGCCGCGCATCTGGGAGATGCTGCACGGTGAGTACCGCAATGAATTACGCGCCCGGGGTGGCGGCGCCGCCACCGCCGGCCCAACCGAAGAAGACATTCTGGCCGATCTTCGAACCCGGGTGCTCGGCGGCCGATATATCTCGGCCTTGACGGGTTCCGCGCCGATCTCCGCACACCTGGCGGACTGGGTCGAAAGGCTGCTCGACTCGCATCTGATGAATGCGCTTGGCGCGACCGAATCCGGCTCGGTGGTCATCGACTGCAAGGTGCAGCGACCCCCAGTGACCGCTTACAAGCTGGCTGATGTGCCCGAGCTGGGGTACTTCAGCACAGATCGGCCGTATCCGCGCGGCGAGCTGTTGATCAAGTCCAACACGCTGTTTCGCGGGTATTACAAAAGGCCCGAACTGACCGCCGAAGTCTTCGACGAGGACGGCTTCTACCGGACCGGGGATGTCGTCGAGGAACTCGGCCCCGACGAACTGCGCTACGTCGATCGCCGGAACAACGTCATCAAGCTTTCCCAAGGCGAGTTCGTCACCATCTCGAAACTGGAAGCCGTGTACGCCGATTGTGATCTGATTCATCAGATCTACGTGTACGGCAACGGGGAGCGGCCATACCTCTTGGCGGTCGTGGTTCCCACCGAGGCTGCGCTGGCTCAACGGGACATCGACGCACTCAAACCCATGCTCATTCGCTCGCTGCAAGAAGCCGCGCGCGACGCCGACCTGCGAAGCTACGAAGTCCCGCGCGACATCATCGTCGAGCCGTACCCGTTCACCCTCGACAACGGTCTGCTGTCCGGCATCCGCAAACCGTCACGCCCGAACCTTCTGCGACACTACGGCGCTCGCCTCGAGCAGCTGTACGACGAACACGCTCAGGCCCAGAACACGCGGCTGGGTGAGCTTCGTGATCGGGCCGCGACCCAGCCGATAGTCGAGACGGTGTGCGCGGCCGCTAGCGCGCTGCTGGGCGTTCCCGGCGCCACCCCGCCGTCCAGCGTGCGCTTCACCGACCTCGGTGGAGATTCCTTGACTGCGTTGACGTTCGCCGACGCCCTCAACGATATCTTCGCCGTCGACGTGCCCGTCGACGTACTCATCAGCCCGGCCAACGACCTGCAATCCGTTGCCAATTTCATCGAGGCGCAACGGGCGACCGACACGCGCCGACCGACGTTCGCCTCCGTGCATGGCGCAGGAGCTACCGTTGCGGATACCCGCGACCTCACCCTCGACAAGTTCCTCGACTCCGCGACGCTTGAGGGTGCGCATGCGCTCGCGGGCCCCAATAGCGATGTGCGCACCGTGTTGCTCACCGGTGCGACCGGTTATCTGGGCCGCTATCTACTTTTGGAATGGCTGCAACGGATGGCCCTCGTCGACGGAACTGTGATCTGTTTGGTTCGCGCCAAGGACGACGCGGCCGCACGCACCCGGCTCGACAACACATTCGACAGTGGAGATGCCAACCTGCTGTCGAGGTATCGGAGGCTGGCCGCCGACCACCTCGAAGTGCTCGCCGGCGACAAGGGCGACGCGGATCTCGGCCTGGCGCAGGCAAGCTGGCAACACCTAGCCGACACTGTTGATCTGATCATCGACCCAGCCGCCCTGGTCAACCACATGCTGCCCTATCGGGAGCTGTTCGGCCCCAACGTGCTCGGCACCGCGGAGCTGATTCGCTTAGCGCTGACCACCCGGCAGAAGCTGATCGCCTACGTTTCGTCGGTCGGTGTTGGGGCGACGATCGATTCCGCGAAGTTCACCGAGGACGCTGATATCCGGACGATCAGCCCAACACGGCTGGTCGACGACACGTACGCCAACGGCTACGCCAACAGCAAGTGGGCCGCTGAGGTCCTGCTGCGCGAGGCCAATGATCACTGTGAGCTACCCGTGCGCGTGTTTCGCTGTGACATGATCATGGCCGAAACGACCTACCGCGGCCAGCTCAACGTGCCGGACATGGTCACGCGGCTGATCCTGAGCATCGCGGCGACCGGCCTGGCGCCGAAATCCTTCTATCTACCGGATCACGACGGTCGACGAGCCAGGGCGCACTTTGACGCCCTGCCGGTGGATTTCGTCGCGGAATCCATCTCGACACTGACAGCGATCGCGGCAGGGGAAGCCAAAGGCTTCCAGACCTTTCACATCGTCAATCCGCATGACGACGCGATAGGCCTCGACGAGTACGTCGACTGGATGATCGAAACCGGCTGTCCCATCGAGCGGATCGGTGACCACGACCAATGGTTTGGCCGGTTCGACAGCGCACTGCGTAACCTGCCGGAAAAGCAGAGGCAAGCCTCGCTGCTGCCGCTGATGGCGACCTATCGACATCCGCTGCCGCCGACACGGGGTGCGTTCGCTCCCGCGGACCGCTTCCGCGCCGCGGTGATCGACGTAGCCATCGGCCCGGCTGGCGATATCCCGCACGTTGGCAAGCCCATCATCGAGAAGTACCTGACCGACCTGGAGGCGCTCGGACTGCTGGATCCATGCCCTGGCGCGCCGGGGGAGGAGTGAAATGACGCAGCCCCGCCATCTGGTCGGCGATTCTTCGGGTCGGCAGCCGGTCCGAAGCTGGTGCTGGGTCGAGTACGAGGCCGGCCTGACTCCCGAGATCTTCGATCTGATCGATGAAACCATTCCGCATAGCTCGGGGCCTCTGACCACCAAACAGCAAAGGAGAACGCAATGTTCGAGAACATCGAGTTCGAGGTTATCCGCCAGACCCCGTCGCTAGAGCACTACCGGCGCGAGTGGGTGCCGGCCGACGGTACGGGGCTCGGTGGTATCTGGGTGGGCGCGATGGTGCGCGACGAGTCGGACCAGGACTACTGGGGTGTGCGGGGAACCGACGACTTCATCGTCGGCATGACCCACGTGGTGTCGCCGGTCTGCGGTTTCCGCAAGCTGCACAAGGGCATGGACACCGACGCTGAACACCTGTTCTCCGAATACTCGACGCTGGACTGGTACGAGCCGCTGCAATACCTCGACGACGGCACCCGGGTCCAGCTGACCTACTGGAGCGGCCGAATAGAGCGAGATGCCAACGGGTTTCATTGGCATGACGCCAGCGGCAGGTGGGAAATCCACGGCAAGACCGTCAGTGACATCGTCATCACCCACGTCCCTGAACAGGGCGGCATCGACCACGACGTTTACTACCGCCACGAACTGATGCACGCCACCGGCACCGTCGACGGGCTAGAGGTGTCGGGGTATGCCCACCAAGACTTCGCCTACGGGCCGCCGGGTATGGCCTATACCGAATTGGCGATCGCCCGACATCTTCAGGGCATGTGGGTGTCGTGGCTACACGAGTTCACCGACGGCGAGGTCGGCGGCGGCAGCTTCTGGCAAGGCCGTGACGGGATGGCGTTCGGACCGGGGTACCAGGTCAAAAACGGTGTCACGACCGTGCACAAGGACATCGTGGCCAAACCGGGGTTCAATGACGCCGGCCGCATGGTAAGTCTGGACGCCACCATCGGATCCGACTCTTACTCTTTCGCATTCGACTCCAGCGGCAGCCCACTGCACGTGTTCGGGCCGCTCACCAGCACCTCTTCCGGCAAGGAACCGGCCCGAAGCTGGTGCTGGGTCGAATATGCCGGCGGCATGATCACGCCCGAGATCCTGGACATGGCGATGGTGCCTTTCCAACTGGCCCGGGGGCGCTGAGCCATGACGCTGCCGACCGACGCCGACGTGGCCGCATACATCGACGACCTGAAGAACTGGGGCAGGTGGGGCCCGGACGACCAGCTCGGCACCCTGAACCTGATCAAGCCTGAGCACCGAACTGCGGCTGCGCGTCTGGTCACCGAGGGGCGCACCGTGTCCTGCGCGCGTGACCTCATCACCGCCTATGGACACCCCGATAACTGCGCCCAGATGTACTACGTCGCGAGCGGCGAGGGAGTCGACCGCGCCCCCGGCGTTCCCCCCACCACACTCGGTCGCGGTGACCTCGGCTCCGCCGTCGAGTTCTTCGGGCTGGTGTACCACGGCACCAACGTCACCCATATCGATTCGGTGGCGCACCTGTTTTGGAAGGGCCAGATCTACAACGACCGCCCATCGGGGCTGGTGACCTCCGAGCACGGTGCGCTGTTCGGGGCGGTGACCGCGATGAAGGGGGGCATCGTGGGCCGCGGCGTGCTTCTCGATGTGCCTCGTGCCGAAGGAGTCACGGCCCTAGCAGGCGGTCGAGCCGTCACCCCCGACGATCTTGAGGCGACGGCGGCGGCCCAAGGCGTCACCGTGGGCCCCGGCGACATCCTGTTGCTTCGAACCGGCCGCTGGGCCGCCGCCAGCCCCGAGACCGCTGAGTCTTACAGCGATCCGCACGATGACGCGCGATGGGGACAACGGGCCGGCTGGCACCCGGCATGCATGCCGTGGTTGCGCGACCGCGAGATCGCCGTAATCGGTTGCGACGGACCACAGGAGCCGCTTCCCCCACCCTATCCGCGGGTGGCCGGTGCGATGATTCACGTCTACGCGCTCTATGCGATGGGAATGCCGCTCATCGACAACTGCGACCTCGAAGAGTTGGCTGCGGTCTGCGCCGAACTCCGTCGCTGGGAGTTCCAGTTCCTGGTCACGCCGCTGCGGGTGGTAGGTGGGTCGGGATCGCCGGTCAACCCCGTGGCGGTGTTCTGATGACACTGCCGGAGGAAGTCATCGCGTGGGCCGAGCGCCAGTGTGGGGGACGTGTTGTCGACGTCGAACAGCAGATCCGATGGCGGCCACACCATTTCCTGACCGTTGAGCGGCCGGAGGGCCCGATCGGTGTCCTTGCCAGGTCAAAGCGCGACGATGTTGCGGGCGCCGGCTTTTTGAAGCACTTTGACATCGCCCACGAGGCCAGGGTTCTCGAGGCGCTGCAGGGCTGCGGCCTGAAGGTGCCCGAATTCTTCGGCTTCAATGAGGAACACGGGGTCATTCTCATGGAGCGTGTCGACGGCAGCAACGAGATATCCACTGCCATCGACGACACCACCCGCGCCCAGGTGATGACCGAATACATCGAGGAACTCGCCAAGCTGCACCGGGTAGACGTCGACTCGGTGCACCTGTCGGGGCTCACTATCCCAGATACGCCCGAAGAGGCGGCCTTCGGAGGAAAGTTCAAGTACATCGAAGAGGACTTCAACCGCTGGCGCCCCAAGCTGCGACCGGAGCCGTTTCTCGAACTCGGCATTTGGTGGCTGCACGCCAACGTTCCCGCCGGCGATCGTCGCGTCAGCTTCGTGCAGGCGGATACGGGCCCGGGCCAGTTCATGTTCGCCGACGGACACGTCACCGCCCTGATCGACTGGGAACTCGCCCACATCGGGGACCCGATGCTCGACCTGGGGGTAATCCGGATGCGCAACATGCTCTACCCCACGGGTCCGCTGGCCGAGCCGTTCGCCCACTACGAGCGGGTCAGCGGCCGTCCGATCGATCGCCAGGCGGTGTGCTTCTACACGGTGATGTCGATGCTCCTCACTCCTATGGGGGTGTGCCCGGTGATGCAATACCCGACGGCCCGCCTGCAGCACACACTGCCCTCTTTCGGTTGGGACGCCACCTTGCGGCGGGGGCTCGGCGATGCAATCGCCGAGGCCATCGGTATCGAGATCGAGCCACCCGAACTGCCGGAAACTCCCGTTTCTCAACACTCTTCGCTGGAATCATTCCTGGTCGAGCAGCTGGAGCTGAATTGCGAACCTGCCGCCTCCGACAACGCCGGGCGATTCCACATCACGTCGGCCACGGCCATCGCAAGGGCCATCCGACTCAAGTCGGACGTCGGGGCCGACCTGCTCACGGCGGACCTTAACGACATGGCTGCGGTGCTGGGATGGCGTCCCGACACACGTGACGCCGGCATGGAGGCACTGAGCGCCATCGTCGCGGCAGCTCCGGCCGAGCACCTCGAGCGGCTGGTGTGGTTGTTTGCCCGCGTCGAACGCCGACGCGAGTACCTAATCAAGCCGATGATGATCGACTCCGCCTCAGGGGAATTCGAGCCCCTGGCGGCCAGGGAGGTAGCCCGATGACCATCAACGGCTCTGCCGACAGTCAGGCCGGCACGTTCGAGCTGCCTGACACCCTGCAGATCGGCGCGGCTGTCGATCCGCATCCCTATGTCGCCGAAGCCCGGCGGCGCAACGCTGTTCAGCGAAAATGGCCGCTCCCCATGGCCCCGTCAATGAGCCCCGGGGGCGAGGGCGACGGCGGCATGGGCAAGACGTACAACGTTCTTGGCTATGCCGAGGTGGCCGCGGCGTTCCGCGACGACGTGACGTACTCGTCGTCCCTGATCGCCCAGAGCGTCGGGCCGCTGTTGGCCAACACCATAGTGGCGATGGATGAGCCGGAACACCACATACACCGCTCGATAGTCTTCAAGGCATTCCGGCCAAAGCTCCTGCTGCGGTGGGAAAACGAGCTTGTGCGCCCGCTGGCCCAGGAGCTGGTCGATTCTTTCGCCGGCGACGGCCGGGCCGATCTCGTCCGGCGTTTCACTTTCGCATTGCCGGTGCGCGTGATTGCGCGGATTCTCGGCCTGCCGCAGAGCGATGCAGAGCGCTTCCAGAAGTGGTCAATCGAAGTGATCGGCATCGGTACGAACTGGGACCGCGGCATGGCGGCCTTCAACGCGCTGCGCGACTACTTCGCCGAGTTGGTTGAGCAGCGGCGCCGCGACCCCCAGGACGACCTGATCACCGAACTCGTCCAGGCCGAGGCTGACGGCCAACGGCTCAGCGACGAGGAGATCTTCGCGTTCCTGCGCCTGCTGTTGCCCGCCGGCATCGAGACGACCTACCGCTCATTGGGAAACCTGCTGTACGCGTTGCTGACTCACCCGGACCAATTGGAGACGGTGCGGCTGAATCCAGGGCTGATTCCGCAGGCGGTCGAAGAAAGCCTGCGCTGGGAGCCGCCGATCTTCAACACCGGCCGGATCAGCACTCGCGACAGCCGACTCGGCGGGATCGACATCCCCGCCGGGTCAGTGGTGACGTTGTTCATCGGCGCGGCCAACCGCGACGAAAAGGTGTTCGCGGATCCGGACAGGTTCGACATTCAACGAAAGCCCAACCCACATCTGGCGTTCGCGATCGGCGCCCATTCGTGCCTGGGCATGCATCTGGCCCGGATGGAGAATCGGATCGCCCTCGAGGTGATCGTGCAGCGACTGCCACACCTGCGGCTGGATCCCGGAGCCGCCCCGCCGAAGATCGTCGGCTTGCCGCTGCGTTCACCGGATGCCCTTCCTGTCGTGTTCGCGCCTGCGGCGAGCTGAGCGTGGTTGCACAACCAGGAGACTTCGGCGGTGCATGCTTGATCGGCGAATGCACATTCACAGCCGATCTGCTTCTCCCGTCGTCTACGTACTTCGGTCTGCGCAAGACCGGTTCCTACCTTTATGGCTCGCTGCGGGACGAGCAGGGCAATCTCCTCAGGATGCTGCGCGCGGTCGAAGCCGAAAAATCGACTATGCGTTGGGTTTTCGTTGCCCAGCCAGGCGGTCAACTCCAGCGTGACGTGCGAAGCGAGCAGATGTGGAGTGGCCCCACCTCGGTCCTCGGCGGCGGTGACACCGTCGTGTTCGTCAGCAAAGAGGAGGTTGGCGACGGCGAGTGCTTCCGCTTTGAGCATTCCCCGAACGATTGCGTCTGGAACGACGCAAATGTCGTCTCGGTCGGCGGCGACGCGGTAGGGCCGGCCGTACAGTGGTTCAACACGTGGGACGGCGGGGCATGCTTGTCGGCGACATCCAAGTATCGCGTCCGTGGCACGTGTTTGGACCGTGCCGTCGAAGGATTCGTCGGACACGAGATTCATTACTTCTCGCCAGGCTCCGACTGGATCAACGCACCTTATGGTCGCGGCCGGGAGATCTGCTGGCAGCAAATCGCCAACGAATACGATGACGGATCGATGATCCAGGCCACGTTCGCCTACGGCGCAGACGGATGGGGGTTTGCGATGCTCCACGACGAACAGGGCGTGTTCGTCGCAACCACCGATGTCTCGGCGGAGGCAACGGTGCGGGCCAACGGCTTTCCGGAGACGATTCGTTACGAGTTCGCTGACCAGTCGTGGACGTGGCGCATCGACCCGCAGGGGGAGCGGCCGTCAATCGCCGGCATTGCGATGCTCGGCGCCGACGGCACCTGCACCCGCGACGGTGACACCCGGTCAGTGCGCTACAGCATGGGGAATTCCGACTGGTGGATCGACGGCCGCGCCGAGGCCATCATTTGCCGCGCTCCTTGAACGCCTTCATCAGCAGCTTGAGGCATTTGCGTTGCATCGCCGCATGAGCTGCGTTCGCGCGCTCGCTGTCGCCGGCGCGTATCGCCGAGATCACCGCCAGGGTGCCCCGCCGGCTGACCTCGATGGTGTCGGGCGCCACGCCGAATATCGTGTCAATCGATGTGGCGCGGGTGCGCCGAACCATGCGAGCGACAGCCGGGGCGCTAGCCGTGTCGAACAATGAGTCGAGATAGTCCTCGCATAGGCCAGAAACGGTGGCCGGGTCATGCGCAGCGTTGAGCGCGGCAGCGATCTCGGCGAGCCGGGCGTCACATTCGGGAGTCATGCGGGCCACCGCGCGACGAACGACCAAGCCGAAGACCAGGTCCCACACCTCGGCGTTGTCACCGACCGATGTCTCGATCGGAAGGACGAACCCACCCCGATGCATCTCCATCTTCACCCAGCCTTCCTGCTCGAGGATGACAAGGGCTTCGCGGACAGGCACCCGGCTGGTTCCTAGTTGCCCAGCGATCTCTTCTTGGGTGAGCCGTTGGCCTGCGGCCAGTTCGCCAGTGATGATCTGGCGCCGGAGATGGTCGGCGATGAGCTCGCCGCTGCTGCGGCGCGACAGGCGCGAGCTGATGCTCACCGGATGGCTCATCGGTCGACCTTACCTTCGCCGTCGTCGATTTCAAACGAGGGTGGGACAGGCAAATGCGGACCACATTGTCGATTCATGCTCTCGGGCGACCGATATTGTAGACATTCTGCAAAATGCTCGATTACGCTGGATCCGCGACCGGTCGAAGGAGGCAAGCGCGGTGCACGCATATGACCGGCTTTATATCGGCGGCGCATGGGTTTCCGGCGCGTCCAGCGACGTCATCGACGTCGTCTCGCCGCACACCGAGCAGGTCATGGGTAACGCGCCCTTCGCGACTGCCGAAGATGTCGACAGTGCGGTGATGGCCGCGCGAGCGGCGTTCGACGAGGGGCCGTGGCCGCGTCTGGCTCCGCACGAGCGCGCCGAGTACCTTTCAGCGCTTGCCCGAGCCTACGAGCCGCACGTCGATGAAATGGCGGCGCTTGTCACCGAGGAAATGGGATCGCCGATCTCTTACAGCCAGTTCGGGCAGGCGTTGCCGGGGGTGATGATCATCAACGCCGGCATCAAGATTGCCCGCGACTATCCCTGGGAGGAGGACCGACGCGGCGAACTGGCCGATACGGTCGTGCGGAGAACACCCGTGGGCGTGGTCGCTGCGATCGTGCCGTGGAACATGCCGCAGCTGGGCGCTTTGACAAAGTTGGTGCCCGCATTGCTCGCGGGCTGCCCCGTGGTGCTCAAACCCGCGGCCGAGACGCCGATCGACGCGTTGCGACTCGCCGAGATCCTGGATGAAGTCGGGCTGCCGCCCGGTGTGGTCAATGTGGTCACCGGCGCCCGCGACACGGGCGAGTTCTTGATCCGCCATCCCGGTGTAGACAAGGTGTCGTTCACCGGGTCGACCGACACGGGCCGCCGGATCGCGTCAGCGTGCGGTGAACAGCTCAAAAGGGTCAGCTTGGAGCTTGGGGGAAAGTCGGCGGCGATCGTGCTCGATGACGCCGACCTACACGTCATGGCCGATGGATTGCGGTTCGCGTCTTTCGCCAACAATGGTCAGGCATGCGTGGCGCAGACACGAATTCTAGCCTCGCGGAACAACTATGAGGCGGTTATCGATGCGGTCGCGGCCCTCGCCGCATCGCTGACGGTCGGCGATCCCACTGACCCGAAAACGGAAGTCGGCCCGCTGGTCACGCGACGGCAGCAGCAGCGCGTCGAGGACTACATCGCCATGGGCCAGCAGGAGGGCGCCCGGGTCGTCGTGGGGGGCAAGGGGATGCCGAAGGACTTGGACGTGGGGTGGTACGTGCAGCCGACGGTGTTCGGCGAGGTCGACCGGGGTATGCGCATTGCGCAAGAGGAGATCTTCGGCCCGGTACTGGCCGTGATTGCCTACGACGACGTTGACGACGCGATAAGCATCGCAAACAATTCGCGTTACGGACTCGCCGGCACCATCTGGACGAACGACACCGAGCGTGGCATGGACATCGCCCGGCGTATCCGCACCGGATCGGTTGGTATCAACCAATACATGCCCGACTTCGCCGCGCCGCTGGGTGGTTTCAAGGACAGCGGCATTGGCCGGGAGGGCGGAACCGAAGGTATCGACCAGTACGTCGAGCTGCAGTCACTGTTGCCCGGCGCACGGATCTAGAAAGTAGAGGTAACCGACCGATGTCCTATCGCGTGATCCAATGGGGAACCGGCAACGTCGGTATGCATGCATTGCGGATCATCGGCGAACGCCCGGACTTCGAACTTGCCGGTGTTCGTGTTTACAACAAGGCCAAGGTCGGCGCCGACGCCGGCGAGTTGCTGGGTTCCGCGGCCACGGGAGTCCTCGCCACCGATGACATCGAGGCGATCCTGGCGCTCGATGCCGACTGCGTCTGCTACAGCCCGCTCGGCGGTACCCTCGACGGCGGCCGCGGCGCCGTCGACGACATCTGTCGGCTCCTTGCCTCGGGAAAAAACGTCGTGTCGAGCGCCCACGAACACCTGGCCTATCTCGGCCCCGACGTCCAGCTGCCCGGCGCCGGCCCGGACACCTACCTGCGGCTGAGCCGAGCGTGTGAGGAGGGCGACGCGTCGTTCTTACACATTGGCATCAACCCCGGCTTTGCCATGGACTTATGGCCGATGCAGCTCACTCGGCTATGCGGGCGCATTGACACCGTCCGGGTCAGCGAAATCGTCGACATGAGCCGCTACACTTCGATCCACATGGTGCGCGATGCCATCGGATTCGGCCTCCCCGCCGACGCGCAAACGCCGTTGGACGCCCACTTCAGCCAGGTGGAAAAATCGCCGTTCTATCTGTCAATGCGAATGTTGGCCGACGCCATGGGGGTTGAGCTCGAGGATGTCAAATACCGCCGCGAGGTCGCGGCGACAGAGCACGACCTGACCATCGCGGCGGGCACCATCGAAGCGGGCACCATCGCTGCCATGAAAATGTGCCTTGAGGGCATCGTGCACGGGCGGCCTGCCCTCCGTTTCGAGCTGATCTGGCGGGTTACGGACGAGGTGGCACCCGAATGGCCCGGCGGCGACAGCAGGTGGCTATTGCACATCGACGGCGACATGACCGTGGATTCCGAAATCGCCCTCGCCACCACTAACGGCTCCGGTCGGGCCGTATCCCTCGCGGTGGCAACGCTATTGCTCAACGCCATCCCCGCGGTGTGCGCTGCCGAGGCGGGCCTTCTCAACAACCTGACGCTGCCACCCCACGCCGGCGGATACCTCGCCCGCTAATGGGTCCGCACAGCTGTCCTCGTCTCGATTGGCCGACCGTTCATGAGCACCATCACCGCCGGCTCCGCCTGCGTGCCGGTAAGACGATCGCCGCGTGACGGGACGGCGAATGCAACCGAAACGGACACGACAGGGCTAAACCATCCGCGGACCGCCGAAACCCGGGACCGCGCCCACCGGGATCAGTGCGAGCGCGATCGCGAGAATGATGAACAGCCGCAACGTTTTCGGAGTTGCCTCATGCCCGATTTCCGGCCCGCGCGAGGCGAAGAGGGCGAACACCACGCCGACGTCGAACGCCACGATCGTCAGCCACCGGGTCCAGTCATAGCCGGTCAGGAAGACCGGAAAGATCAACACCGACCCGGCGGCGACCCAGGCCATCCGGCCCCGCAGCGCGTCGAGGAACGCGGCAAGCGGCACGCCCGAAATGTTGCTGAGCCCCCACATCGTCACCACAACGGCGGCAACTCCGAACACCAGGGACATGGTGAGGCCGACCATTCCGATGTGGCCGACGGCTCGGATGGCATCCGCGATTCCGTTGTCGTAGTTGGGCATCACATTGCGGCACACCCAGTCGTGGTAGTCGGTTTGCTGCGGTTGCCCGTCGATGACATACCGCAGCAACGTGGTTGGCGACGTGACGGTCGCGAACGGGTTGGGCATCAAGTGGTGGGGGACGGACGCGCACAGCCGAGCGGCGACGTCGTGACGACCGAACGCCGCGACGGCGGCGGTCGTGCAGACGCCCGGCGTCACCGCGAGGAGCACACCGGGGCCCTGGGCGCCTTTGAGCGCACCGCCCAGGACGACGATCGCCAGCACGGCCCCCAGTGCGAACTGCAGGCCGACCGCCTCGTGCACGAGGGCCAACGCGGCAATCGCGACACCGTAGGCCGCGCACCATGTCATCGCGACGGCGCGGGAACGTGCGAACATCAACGCCGAGCAGAACAGCGCCAGCGCCGCCGCCCCGAACAGGTCGGGCCGGGCCGAATATGCCGCGAACGGAACTCCGAAGGGCAGCAACGGAATCAGCATCGCGACCATCAGCCTGCGTTCAGACCTCGGGTGACCGAAGAGCACCAAGCCCGCGACCGTTGCCAGGCCGCCCAGATACACCGCCGTCGACAGCCACCGCAGACTCAGCGCGACGGAGAAGTAGTGTCCCGGGACGAAGCGCAGCAATTCGCCTGCGAGACCGCGCCGCACGAAGCCATGCGTGTAGTCGGCTGAGTAATACGACATCCAATAGACGTCTAGTGGAACGATCTTGATCGCGAACCACAGCACGACGACCGCCCAGGCCGCAATCGTGGCGGTGATACCCGCATACATCAGGGGGCGGCGGCTTTCAGTCGCTCTGGGGTCGAGGCCCACCATCAGAGCTGGCCTTCGTAGACGGTTGATGCCCCCAGCTTCAGGTCGGCCAGCGCGCTGCACGCGAGCTCGCGGGCTTCCGCTGCGGTGTTGCCGGCGCCGTCCTGGCACGCGATGACGTTGAGAAATCGGCTGCCGTTGATCGTTCCAGTGCTGCAGAACAATTGGCCACGGGTCTGCTCGATGCGGCGGCGTGTGATGCCCTGCTCGGCCAGCCGGATGGAGACCTCGGCTGCATCCGCACCATCGATGCGGCCAAAGGCGGGATCTAGGCTTCCGAGGTTCGAGCACCCGACCGGAAGTTGGCCGGTTGACATGGCGATGCCTTCGGCGTGGCGGACGAGCCAGCGTGGTGTGAACGGAACGAGCGGCAATCCCGCGAGCATTTCGTTGGGCTTTAGGTGCAGCGACGTCAGCATTCTCTTGATATCGGCCCGCACGCAACTCAAGTCGTGGGCCACCGCTGCGGCATCGACGGCCAGTGTGATTGAGGTCAGTGCATTGGCTCGGTCGTCGTCGCTGGTGCGATCGCTGACGGGGAGTACCACCGTCACCGCGTTCCCGTCTGGAAGCACCCTGCCGATTCGATGCGCCAGCCGGGCCGCGAATGCGACGAAGAGTGTGTTGCTGCTCCCGTTCAGATTGCGCGCACGGGCGTCCCATGCGGCGGCGTCGGTTTGGATCGTCACCGATGGGAGTCCCGTCGGCTCATTATTTACCGCTGAGAGCGCACCGGGCCGGTGCGCCCCGGGCGCAGGCCGGGAACGGGATGAAGCCTTGAGCAGGATCACCACGGTCGCGATCAGGGCGCGGATGACCACCGGCAGGGAACGCACCGCATCGGCCAGGTCCTCGGAGACGGCGCGCGCCCGGCTGCGTGAATTCGGCTGTGGGTAGCCGCGATTGCGTCTCTCCTTGTTGACCGCCTCGGTTACCGCCGATATCGCCGCGAGCCCATCGACGACGCAGTGTGATGACACCAGGGTGACCGCCGCGCCGCCGTCGTCCAGCGGCAGTACGCCCAGATGAAACGTAGGGCCGAACTCGGGGTCGACGGGTACCTGTGCGCGTCTTTCGATCCACGCGCCGATCGCCGACCGCGGTTGTCGCGGCTCCAGCGCGATGTCGGGTGAATGGTTGTCGAGCACCCAGCGATGACGACCGAATGGCAGCGGTGAGCGCTCGATGCGCCGTCCGAGGAGGCCGGCACCGAGATCGTCTTTGAAGGCGCGCAACTCGTCGATGTTCACGTCCCGGTCGTACACCCACGTGCATTGCACCGTGCTGCCTTGACCGGTGGCCCGCAGCCGTAGGAACGCGGCCTGGTCCAAAAGCGCCAGCCGCATCACCGGCAACTTAGGATGGGCATGGGGCGTCGGCCCACCCGCACCGAAACCTTTGGCCGGCGAAAACAAATGCATCAGGCATGGTTGTGCGGCCCGGCGTCGGACACCCGGGTGAACTCGGCGCGCATGGTCTCGACATAGCGCCGGACGGACGCGCGCGCGATGTCGGTGCCCGGGTAAGCAACCACCAGTTGCGTTCCGTCGTGCATGCGGTTGACCCACATGCACACCGTCTCGGACAGCCGGTTGTCTCCCCAGATCCCGGCCTGCAAACCATCGAAGTAGTCACCGAACGGCAGCTTGCGAATGTCGATGTAGGACAACATCGGCACCGGTCGGTCGGGAACCTCGAAGTGGCCTGCCGAGCCGGCCGGCGTCTCGAGCAGGTGGTAATAGGGCACGCCGCCGAGGGCCGCGTTGGCGTCGAACGACGCCTGGGCGGCGCTGACCACTTCGTCGAATGACGCGCCGGCGGTCGGAATCGCCAGCGGGACGAAACTGGCCAACCAGCCGACCGCGGTGGCGTGGGCGGGATCTCGCCGGTTATCGAACGGGGTCAGTCCGAAATATGTGGCCGCTCCGGTTAACCGATGCTCGGCCAGGGCGGCGCAGGCGAACACGCCGCCGCTGAAGCGTGCTCCCGCGGCACGGCACGCGGCCTCGAAACGCCGGCCCTGATCGTCATCGATCAGCTCGAACACGTCGATGGCTCCCGGGGTATCCGCGGACGGCTCGCCCAGTGCCAGTGGAAACCTCGGCAGCGCACCATTGTTCGCCGAGAGGAAGGCGTGCCAGCGCTGGATTTCGGGCGATTCGTCATCGAGGCTCGCGGTGTAGGCGCGCTGCTTCGCGCTGAATTCACGATGACTGGCTGCGGGCGCCAGCGCGGCCTGCCCGTTCTGCAGCGCGCTGAAGTACGCCGTCTGAACGTCCAGGAAGATCACGCCGGCGGACATACCGTCGGCGCGCAAGTGGTCGACGGCGATGTAGATGGTGAACCGGTCCTCGCCTTGGACAATTCCGAAGCTGAAGCAGTCCCATTGCAGCGGATCGGGTGTATCGAGGATGAGCTTGCGGATCTGAAGAGGAGCCATTTCCCCGAGATCCGTTGGCGCAAGCGTGATGTTCTCCGGGTCGGCAATGACGTAGCGGAGGATTTCGTCGTTGTCGGAGAAGGCAAACCGATCGTGGTAGACATCGTGTCGCCGCACGTGGCTATTCAGCGCTTGCGTCATCGCATCGATATCGCAGACGCCCCCGATCTCCCAGGCTCCGATGCACAACCGAGGGATATCGCGGCCGAGGCCGACCTGGCGTCGGTAATAGCGAAGATGCTGGGACTGCTGGTAACTGACCGGGGCGGGGTGGTATTGCGCTTCTGCGGCCCGCGCGTAAGTGTTCGCGGTGGGATACCAAGATACGACGGTGCCCTCGGCTGTCCAGTCGTCGACCGTGCCCAGGAACATGCGTTACCTTTCCTCGTCAGTTGGCGACGCCAGTCGGATGACCCTAACGCGCCCGCGCGTGAGTTGCTGTATGACGCTGAGTCGCCGAGCGGGTTTTATTTCGCGAACCCGGAAAGCGCCTTTCACTAGCTGCGTGGAATGTGCATCAGTGATTTGGCTCACTCTGGCTTGAATTGACCCCGCGCATGCCGGCAACCAGGGCGAATGGCCGACACGCTGACCGTCGCGCGGCGCAAGCATAAAGGTCCCCCTCGAGCCCGACAAGCGCACGGGGATTCACAGGACCCGCACGATTGCCATCGTCTTGCCGTGCAAGAGCCAACCGGCACGCGGATTCGTTTGATGCGGCGCGCGGTTAACTCCGGACTACTGCTCAAACAAGCCTTTATCTCGACGCCACTGACCCAACGCGACGAATACTCACCGATAGCGAGCGCTATCTTGGCGATCCCATTCGTGCAACTTTCAGGCCCCCGAAACGACGCCTCGAACACCATATCCCAGGCAGGGTTACGGCGGAATAGTACCAGCCAAGGAATTTTTCGGTCGCGATCATCCAGCGTGCGATCGCCTATCCAAAATCCGAAAGGGGTCCTGCGCGGCCGTCAGTGTTGGCTGACACCAACGGCTTTCGCGGTAGCGGTCAGTGTTGTGCGAAATGGCCTGCTGATCAGGGGGATTGGCCGAACTCGGTGGGGGTCTCGCCGCACGCGGAAGCGCGCATGGCGCCGGCGCGCCTTCGCAACGTCGCAATTCGAGCGCCGAGCGTCACGCCAGCGTGACGGCCCGGGCCGAGCGCCACGCTGGCGTTGACGCTCGGCGTGAAGTCGCAAGTCGCCAACCCGAACAAACCCCCCCGATGACCACTTGACGCCATACATACAGCGTGTATGTTCATACATACGGTATGTATGAAAGGGGATGAGTTCATGACGGCCACGCTCGACGCGATAGCGGAGGAACGCGCAACCGTTCTTAAGGTTTGCGCGCAAATGCCTGACTCGATGTGGGCGGAGGACAGTGGGTGTGCTGGCTGGTCGGTCCAGGATCTGGTGTCGCACATGGCGTGTAGCTACTGGTTGGCTGTCGATCCGTCGACGCTGCCCGATCCCGGCGGCCTGCCCGCCGAACGCGCGGCCGACCTTTACGTCGAGTCCCGCCGTTCCATGACCCCGGCGGAGGTCGTGGCCGACTATGAGTCGGTCAGTTCGCGCGGGCTGGACGTCCTCGCCGCGGTCGAGGGCCAAGATATCGAGATACCGATCGGCGACGTCGGGACCTATCCGGCCTCCGTCGTGCCCACGACTTTTGTCTTCGAGTCCTTCATCCATCTTCGGTACGACTTGTTCGCCCCGGACGGACCGTTGCGGTCGGATCCGCCGCCCGTCGACGAACTACGGCTTGCCCCCACGCTGGACTGGATCGAGGCTGCGCTGCCGCAGCAGAACACCCACCTGATCAACGATTTACGCGTCGGGGCCGAGATCCGCCTCGACGGGTTGTGCGCCCGGACCCTGCGCCTCGGCGCCCAGGGTGATGTGGCCGCGCGTATCACGTCCGATTCGGAAGCGTTCGTGCGATGGATAACCCAACGCGGTGCGTGGGAAAGCCTCGGCGTTCAGGCCGAGGGGGACCCGTCCGCTTTGGAGATCATCCGTCAGCTAAGAGTGTTCTGAACGACGCTGCCTTTAGCGCTATCGCACCCCGCGACCTTCATGCGGTATGTATGACATGCATACGTGGGTGTGAAAGGTGAGGGTCGCATGGCGCAGGACGGTCGCCGTACGCAGGCGGAGCGCGCCGCGGATACGCGCGGCGCGTTGATCGGCGCCGCCCGGCCCCTGTTCGCATCGTTGGGATTCGCCGAGGCGTCCCTGGAGACGATCGTGCGCGACGCCGGGGTGACGCGCGGCGCGTTGTACCACCACTTCGCCGACAAGACAGAGCTATTCGCGGCGGTGTTCGAGCAAGTGGAGGGCGAGATGGCCGCGCGGATGGGGGAGGCCGTCGCGGCCGCGGGGGAATCCGATCCGGTTGAGATCATGCGGCTGTGCGCGGGCCTGTGGTTGGACGCGTGTGCCGAGCCGGAGATCCAGCGCATCGTTTTGCTGGAAGCGCTGGCGGTGCTGGGCTGGGAACGCTGGAGCGACATCGGGCACCGATACAACATCGGATTCGTGACGGCGCTGCTCACCGACGCCATCGAGTCCGGCAGCATCCCGCCCCAACCCGTCGAGGCCACGGCCCTGACAGTCATGGGGGCGTTGCGCGAGGCAACGCTCTACATTGCCCGCGCGGACGATCATCGCCAGGCAAGGGCGGATGCCGGCGCGGTGATGGACAGGATCCTGGAAGCATTGCGGGCCAAGCACATCGGCTGAGGTCACCTCGGCAGGGCCGAGATCTGGCCGGCGATCGCCTTTTTGTCGATCTTGCCGATCGGTGTGGTGGGCAGTGTTGACATCGGCACCAACGCGTCGGGCCGGGTGTGGGCGGCCACCCCACGCCGGTCGAGGTATGCGTTCAGTTCCGCCAGAGTCATTGCCGGCCCGGTGAAAACAACCGCCGCGCAGATCTTTTCGCCAAGATACGGGTCGGGCAACGGCACCGCTGCCGCTGAGAAGATCGACGGGTGGCTGAGCATCTGCTCCTCGAGGTCCGCGGCGGAGACGGTTTCGCCGCCGCGGCAGATCACGTCCTTGACCCGCCCGGTGACCGTTAGATACCCATCGTGGCGGAGCCGGACCAGGTCACCGCTGCGGAAGAAGCCGTCGGGATCGAAGCACCGTTGGTTCTCGCGCTCGGCGCGGTAGTAGCCGTTGAGCGTGTACGGGCCTCGTACCAGCAGCTCGCCTTCCTCGCCCAGTTCCACCGGTTCGCCGTCGGGGTCGACGATGCGCAATTCGTCGGCCTCGCACAGCGGCCGCCCCTGGGTGAAATCGGTGAGCTCGGGCGGATCGCCGGGGCGGGTGTAGTTCAGCAGTCCCTCCGCCATCCCGAACACCTGCTGCAGCCCCGGGGTCAACGCGGCGCGGATCAGTCGGGCGTCGTCGGCCTCCAGCTTGGCGCCGCCAACTTGCAAGAGCCGCAGGGACTTCGGTGTTGCCGGCTCCCACTCGCACGCCTGCGCCCACAGTTTGGCCAGGGCCGGAACCAGGGCGGTGACCGTGACGCCGTGACGCTCGATGGCGGCGAAGGCGGCCTCGGGGCTGGGGTCGGTGCCGAACACGGTGGTGGCGCCCACGGTCATCGAGCCGAGCAGCCCGGGACACGCCAGCGGGAAGTTGTGGCCGGCCGAGAGCAGCACTAGATAGACGTCGTCGGCCGTGAGCCGGCACAGCTGGGCGCTGGCGGTCGCGTTGAACACGTAATCGTCGTGGGTTCGGGGGATGAGTTTGGGCGTCCCGGTGGTGCCGCCCGAAACCAGCAGCAGCGCAGGCGATCCCGGATCGCGTGCCGGCACCCGGGCTGGGGCGGCGGCCCGATCGCAGAGTTGGGTCCATGAGGTGAACGGGCCGGGGTCGCCGTCGACGATGACGTGCTCGAGCGTCGGGTGGTCTTGGACGAGTTCGCGCGCCATGGCGCGATAGTCGAAACCGTTTGCCGCATCGGCGATCACCAATCCGGCGGCTTGGCTGACGGCGGCGAAGTGCCCCAATTCGGCGGCCCGGTGGCCGGGCAGGCACATCACCGGGATGGCGCCCGCGCGCATCAGCCCGAACAGCGCCACCGCGAACTGGCAACCGTTCGGAAGTTGCAGCAGCACCCGGTCGCCCGGTGCGATGCCCAGAGCGTGCAGCCCTGCGGCGGCGCGGCCGGCGCGCGCGTCGAGCTGGGCATAGCTCAGGGCCGCACCGTCCGCGGCGTCGAGCACGGCCGTTCGGTCGGGCCAGCGCTGTGCCGCGTCGCTCAGGATGCTGTCCAGCGTGCGGCCCGCCCAGTAACCGGCCGCCCGATAGGCCGCGGCCCGATCGGCGGGGAACGGCACGAACCCTTCGAGGGGCCCGGCCAGGGACGGTGGTGTCTTCGTGGTCATGGGTCCTTAAACCGGGGGCGTAGTAGCGGCGCTTCGTGAGTAAGGATAGGGTAACCAACGATACTTAGGGCAGCCTGTGCTAATCCAGGGAGGGTTCGTGGTGCGTGCCTCGGCGCGCTCGGAAGACATCCGGGCGCAGGTGGCCGAACTGCTCGGCGTCGGTGTCGACGACATTCACCCCAGCACCAACCTCATTGGCCAAGGCCTGGACTCCATCCGGATCATGACCCTGGCGGGCCGGTGGCGCCGTGCGGGCATCGCCGTGGACTTCGCCACGCTGGCCGAAACTCCGACCGTCGAGGCGTGGACCGCGCTGGTCGGCGCGGACTCGCCGGCCGATCCCGCCGACCAACGCCTCCCCGCGCAACCGGCGGGCGACGCGGGTGAGCCGTTCCCACTGGCCCCGATGCAGCACGCGATGTGGGTCGGCCGCCAGGACCACCAGCAGCTCGGTGGGGTGGCCGGTCACCTCTACGTCGAGTTCGACGGCGGCGCCATCGATCCCGAACGCCTGCGCGCCGCGGCCACGGCGCTGGCCCGGCGCCACCCGATGCTGTGGGTGCGGTTCCTGCCCGACGGAACGCAGCGGATCGTAACAACCGATGACGAATTCCCGGTCGCCGTCGAGGATCTGCGCCGGCAGGATGGCGACGAAGCGGATCGGCGACTGGCCGCGATCCGCAACGCCAAATCGCACCAGCAGCTCGACGGAGCGGTGTTCGAGCTGGCATTGACGCGCCTGCCGGGTGAACGTTCGCGCTTACACGTCGACCTGGACATGCAGGCCGCCGACGCGATGAGCTACCGGACCCTGATGGCCGACCTGGCCGCGCTGTACCTCGGGCGCGACCTGCCCGCGTTGACCTACACCTACCGGCAGTACCGCCGCGTGATCGAGGCGGAAGAGGCGCGGCCGCAGCCGGACCGCGACGCCGCCCGTGATTGGTGGGCGCAGCGCATCCCGCAGCTGCCGGACCCGCCGGCCCTGCCCTTCACCGGCGACCGCGGTTCGCGGACGAGCACCCGGCTCTGGCACTGGCTGGACCCGCGCACCCGCGACGCCCTGTTCTCCCGCGCCCAGGCCCGCGGGGTCACCCCGGCGATGACGCTGGCCGCCTCCTTTGCCAACACCCTGGCCCGCTGGTCGACCACCTCGCGGTTCCTGCTGAACGTGCCGCTGTTCGGGCGCCGGCCGCTGCACCCCGACGTCGACTCGCTGGTCGGCGACTTCACCTCATCATTGCTGCTCGACGTCGACCTCGCGGGGACCCGAACAGCGGCGGCGCGGGCGCGGGCGGTGCAGGACGCCATGCGGACCGCCGCCGCCCACTCCGCCTATCCCGGGCTGTCGGTGCTCCGGGACCTCAGCCGCCATCGCGGCACCCAGGTGTTGGCACCGGTGGTCTTCACCAGCGCGCTGGGACTCGGCGCGCTGTTCAGCCCCGAGGTCACCGATCAATTCGGGACACCCGCGTGGATCATCTCCCAGGGCCCGCAGGTGCTGCTCGACGCCCAG
Source organism: Mycobacterium sp. E1386 (assembly GCF_001672745.1). Taxonomy (NCBI): domain Bacteria; kingdom Bacillati; phylum Actinomycetota; class Actinomycetes; order Mycobacteriales; family Mycobacteriaceae; genus Mycobacterium; species Mycobacterium sp. E1386. Next base: position 3,939 of record NZ_LZKH01000098.1, on the reverse strand, counting down.
GTCACCGAGTTCGACGGCGGCGTGTTGGTGAATTGGGATGTGCGCGAGGGCATCTTCGCCCCGGGCGTCGTCGACGCCATGTTCGCCTACCACATCGACGAACTGCTCAGGCTGGCTTCCGCCGACGACAACTGGGACGCACCGGGACCGTCGCCGCTGCCCGACGCGCAGCGCGCCGTGCGCGACGCGGTCAATGGCCGCACCGCCGAACCCAGCGGAGAAGCGTTGCACGACGGGTTCTTTCGGCAAGCCGAGCGGCGACCCGACGCGCCGGCGATCTTCGCCAGTTCCGGTGACCTGAGCTACCAGCAGCTGCGCGACCAGGCACTGGCGGTGGCCGCCGCGTTGCGCGCGGCCGGCGTCGGCGCGGGCGACACGGTCGCGGTGATGGGGCCGAAGACCGCCGAGCAGGTGCCGGCGCTGTTGGGCATCCTGAGCGTCGGCGCGGCCTACCTGCCGATCGGCGCCGACCAGCCGCGCGACCGCGCGGAACGCATCCTGGGAACCGGCGCGGTGTGCTTGGCCCTGGTCTGCGGCGGGCAGCGGCTGGCACTGCCGGTGCCCGAGCTGACCCTCGCCGACATCCTCCGCGAACCGCCCATTGTCGCCGAAAACATCTCGGCAAGAGTCGATCCCGATGGCCTCGCATATGTGTTGTTCACCTCCGGATCGACCGGCGAGCCCAAGGGCGTTGAGGTGACCCACGATGCCGCGATGAACACGGTGGAGTTCATCGCCCGCCACTTCGAGATCGGTCCCGCGGACCGGTGCCTGGCCCTCTCCACGCTCGAAGGCGACATCTCGGTGATGGACATCTTCGTCACCTTGCGCACGGGTGGGTCGATCGTGGTGGTCGACGAGGCGCAGCGCCGTGACCCCGACTCCTGGGCCCGGCTCATCTACACCCACCAAGTCACCGTGCTGCACTTCATGCCGGGCTGGCTGGAGATGCTGATCGAAGTCGGACAAGGAAGGCTGTCCTCGGTGCGGGTCATCCCCACCGGCGGGGACTGGGTGCGGCCGGAGGTGGCGCGCCGCCTGAAGGCCGAGGCACCCAACCTGCGATTCGCCGGCCTGGGGGGAGCGACCGAAACACCGGTGCACAACACCATTTTCGAGGTCGACGATCCCGACGCCCTGCCGGCGGACTGGACCGCCCTGCCCTATGGGGTGCCGCTGCCGAACAACGCCTGCCGCGTCGTCAACGACGCGGGCGACGACTGCCCCGACTGGGTCGCCGGCGAGCTGTGGGTCTCCGGTCGTGGCATCGCCCAGGGCTATCGGGGGCGGCCGGACCTGACCGCGGAACGCTTCGTCGAGCACGCGGGACGCAGGTGGTACCGGACCGGCGACCTGGCCAGGTATTGGCCCGACGGAACGCTCGAGTTCGTCGGCCGGGCCGATCACCGGATCAAGATCAGCGGTTATCGTGTCGAACTCGGCGAGATCGAGGCCGCGTTGCGACGGCTGCCGGGGGTGGCGATAGCGGTCGCCGCCCTGCTTCCCGCACCGGGTGGCTCCGAGGTGCTGGCCGCCGCGGTGTGCCCGGAAGCTTCCGCTGGCGCCGGGCTGACGGCCGAGCGAGTTCGGGAGCTGATGGGCGAACTCGTTCCGGCGCATATGGTTCCGCGCCACGTCGCGCTGGTGAGACGCATCCCGTTCACCGATGCCGGCAAGATCGACCGTCGTGCCGTCGCCCGCGACTTGGGCGCCGAGGTCTCACGATCCGAGCAGCCGGGCTACCGCGCCCCGTCGACCCCGCTGGAATCCGCCCTGGCCGCGCTCCTCGGTGATCTCCTCGGCGTGGACCGGGTCGGGCGCGAGGACGACTTCTTCGCCCTGGGCGGCGATTCCGTGCTGGCCACCCAGGCCGTGGGTCGTATCCGGAGCTGGCTGGACACCCCCGACATCATGGTCGCCGACATCTTCGCCACCAGAACCGTTGCGGCACTGGCCGATTTGCTTACCGGCCGGGAGCGGGACGGCCGGCGCCTGGATCAGGTGGCCGAACTATGCCTGGAAGTCATTCACATGGACGCCGACGCGGTGCTGTCGGCTTCTCACCAGACCGGCGAAACCGGGACGGCTCGATGACCTCCGACCGGGTGCTCAGTGCGCCAACCGAGTTCGCCTCCTGGATCAAGCGGGTGCCCAGCGGCAACGACGGCCGGTGCACCGGCGCGACCGTGGTGTTTCCGCATGCCGGGGCGGCCGCGGCGAGCTACCGCGTGCTGGCGACCGCGCTGGCCGCGGGCGGCGACACCTACATCGTGCAGTATCCGCAGCGCGCGGACCGGCTGAGTCACCCGGCCCCCGACACGGTGCACGACCTGGCGCGAGGTTTGTTCGACGCTGGGCCGTGGAGCCGGGTGGCGCCGCTGCGGCTGTTCGGCCACAGCATGGGCGCCGTCGTCGCTTTCGAGTTCGCCAGGATCGCCGAATCCCACGACGTTGCCGTGCAGCGCCTGTGGGTTTCGGCCGGCCCGGCGCCGTCGGCCGTAGCGGCCATGCCGGAACTCCCCACCACCGTCGACGGATTACTCGCCGACATCGCCGATCTCGGCGGCACCGACCCCGAACTGCTCGCCGATGAAGAGTTCGCCGAACTGCTGACCACCGCGGTGCGCGCCGACTACGAAGCGGTCAACCGCTACGAGTGTGCCCCCGGCGTCCGCATCCGCGCCGACATCCGCGTCCTGGGGGCGCGCGACGACCATCGCGTCGATCCGTCCGCGTTGCGGCTCTGGGAGAACCACACCGCCGGAGCCTTCGAGTTGTTCTTGTACGACGGCGGGCACTTCTATCTCGACGAGCACATCGATGCCGTGGCGCGACGGGTGAATGCCGATGTCTGACAACGGGTTCACCGGCGCCTCCGATCCGGTCGCGATCGTCGGCATGGCCGTCGAAGCGCCCGGGGGCATCGACACCGCCGACAAGTACTGGGAGCTGCTGTCCCACGGCCGTGAGGCGCTGGGGCCGTTCCCCACCGATCGGGGTTGGCAGGTCCGCGAACTACTCGCGGGTTCGCGGCGCAGCGGTTTCAAGGAGATCCACGATCGCGGTGGATTTCTTTCCGGCGCAACCACCTTCGACCCGGAGTTCTTCGGAATCTCGCCGCGCGAGGCCGTCGCCATGGACCCCCAGCAGCGCGTGGTGCTCCGGGTGTCCTGGCGCGCGCTGGAAAACAGCGGCATCAACCCCGACGACCTGGCCGGGCACGACGTGGGGTGCTTCGTCGGCGCCTCGGCCACCGGATACGGGCCGCAGATGGCCAACTTCTCCCAGCACAGCGGTCACCTGCTCGCCGGGACCGCGCTCAGCGTGATCTCCGGGCGGGTCGCCTACACACTGGGATTGGCCGGCCCGGCGCTGACGGTGGACTCGTCGTGCGCGTCCGCGCTGGCGGCGTTTCACCTCGCGGTGCGCTCGATCCAGAACGGAGACTGCGACCTGGCGCTGGCCGGCGGCGTGAACGTGCTGGGTTCGCCCGGGTTCTTCGTCGAATTCTCCAAGCAGCACGCCCTTTCCGACGACGGTCACTGCCGCCCTTACAGTGCGCAGGCCAGCGGGACGGTGTGGGCCGAGGGGGCGGCGATGTTTGTGCTGCAACGCAAATCGGCCGCGCTGCGCGCGGGCCGCCAGGTTGTCGCCGAGGTCCGCGCCACCGCCGTCAACCAGGATGGCCGCAGCGCCGGGCTGAGCGCCCCCAGCGGCGACGCGCAGGTCCGCCTGTTCCGGCGCGCTATGACGCAGGCCGGGGTCCGGCCCGAAGACGTCGGGATGGTCGAGGGGCACGGCACGGGCACCCGCCTCGGCGACCGCACCGAATTGCGTTCGCTGGCACAAACCTACGGGGACACGACGTCCGGTGCCGGCCCCCTGCTTGGCTCGGTCAAATCCAACGTCGGCCACGCGCTGGCCGCCAGCGGTGCGCTC